>NZ_JBFTHS010000017.1:0-96423 GCF_056394365.1 Lysinibacillus sp. 10T31 | reverse complement strand
AAAAAGAAATTAAGAGTTATATGATTTACTACAATCATTATCGAGGGCAATGGAATTTAAAAAAGCTGCCGCCTGCAAAATACAGACAGCAGCTTCAAAAAGTTGCCTAACCTTTTTTTAAATGTCCTTTACAAAGGGTACATTTTAAAAATTCATACCACCCTTTATTAAATCAATTATGTCTCGGCATAATTGCGTCCGAAATCGGCTTTGTGCTTAGGCCTGCGTGAGGGCCGACACGATGTCGGTCATTTCGGTAATGCCACAGGACGTGGCGTTTTTACCGATGCAGGTCAGTTAGCTGTTATCACATGAATGCGATGTTTTTAGGCTAACATCCTTTAAGAACTCCTTTCCGATTCCGTGACATCCGCCGGAGGCTTAACTTCTTTCAGTGGGTGTTTGAACACCCGCTGAAAGGAGTTAAAGCTCTCCTGCTTTTAATTTTCCATGCCAGTCTTTTAAGAATGGGATGTCTCCTTCTTGAATAGCGCCTGATTCATTAGCTGCTTCAATTAAATAATCGAAATTTGTTAGAGATACATATTTAATGCCTGCCTCTTCAAATGCCTGTTCAGCACGTGGAAGGTTGTATGTGTAGACGCAAACAACGCCTAGTACTTCACAGCCTGCTGCACGTAAGGCTTCTACAGCAGTAATAGATGAGCCGCCTGTAGAAACGATATCTTCTACTACTACGACTTTTTGACCTGCTGCGTATTTTCCTTCGATTTGGTTACCACGGCCATGTTCTTTTGCTTTAGAGCGTACATAAACCATAGGTAAATCTAAAATATCACTTACCCACGCTGCATGTGGAATACCTGCTGTTGCTGTACCTGCTACGATTTCTGTTGTACCAAAGTTTTCTTTAATAAGAGATGCTAAACCGTTTGCTAATTGCTTACGAATTACAGGGTCAGAAATTGTCAGACGTGTATCACAGTAGATTGGGGATTTAATGCCTGATGCCCATGTGAATAGTTCTGTTGGATTTAATTCTACTGCACCTACTTTTAACATAGCGTGTGCGATTTCATTTTGTAATGTCATAGTTATGCCTCCCATAATTCACTTACGATTTTATATGCTGCTACTGGATCTTGTGCACCTGTAACGGCACGTCCAACGACGATTAAAGAAGAACCATCACGTTTTGCGCCGTCTGGTGTTGCAATGCGCTTTTGGTCGTGTGCGTCGCCACCTGCTAATCGGATACCAGGTGTCACACGTAAGAAATCTTCACCGCACACTTCAGCAATAGCTTTTGCCTCATGTACGGAGCAGACAACACCATTTAAACCAGCTTGTTTTGTTAAGCTTGCATAATGTAATACAGACTCCTGTAAAGATAAAGCAATTTTTTGCTCTGCCTGCATTTGCTCTTCTGTTGTAGAAGTCAGCTGTGTTACGGCAATTAATGCCGCACGTTCACGTCCTGCTAGAGTACCCGCTTCAAGTCCCTCAAGCGCTGCCTCCATCATTGGGCGTCCGCCCGCCGCATGAACGTTGACTAAATCTACCCCTAATTTTGCTAGACCTTTCATAGCAGAGCCAACTGTATTAGGAATATCGTGTAATTTTAAATCTAGAAAAATATCATGACCTAGATCTTTTACCTTGCGTACAATATCCGGCCCTTCCTGCATATATAATTCCATACCAATTTTCACAAAAAGAGGCTCGTTAAAGTGCTTTAGAAAGTTGAATACTTCTGCTTCTCCAGGAAAATCTAGTGCAAGTATTGGTTTTGTATTCATAGACGATGACTCCTTCCGATAATTTCTGAAATATGCTCTACTCCTAATTTATCGAGCATTGCTGGTAGTTCATCAATAATATTTGGACAAACGAAGTGATCGACAAAGTTTGCTGTTCCAACAGCAACTGCAGATGCGCCAGCTGACATAAAGTCAATAACATCCTGCGCTTCTGTCACGCCACCCATCCCAATTATCGGAATATTGACAGCCTTATACACTTCATAGACCATGCGAATCGCAACTGGTTTTACGGCAGGACCAGATAAGCCGCCTGTACCATTGGCAATCACTGGCTTACCTGTACGCTCGTCTAAACGCATACCAATTAGTGTATTAATCATTGTAATACCATCTGCACCACCTGCTTCAACAGCTTGTGCGATTTCTACGATGTTCGTTACGTTTGGAGACAATTTCACGTATACAGGCACTTCAGAAACAGCTTTGACTGCTTTCACTAACTCACGAGCAGTTGCAGGGTCTGTCCCAAATTGAATACCACCACATTTAACGTTCGGACAAGAAATATTAAGCTCTAATGCTTTAACATTTGGTGCACTAGAAATGCGTTGTGCTACTTCTACGTAATCCGCTGTCTCTGTACCCGCAACATTTGCAATGATTGGCACATCATACGCTTCTAAAAACTTTAATTCTTCATTCATTACTTTTTCGATCCCGGGATTTTGTAAACCAATTGCATTCAACATCCCTGCTGCTGTTTCTGCTACGCGTGGAGTTGGATTGCCGGGACGTGTTTCCACAGTCGTAGCTTTAATCATAATAGCGCCAAGCTTTGATAAATCATAAAGCTGCGCATATTCACGTCCAAAGCCAAAGCAGCCGGATGCTGGCATTATTGGATTTTTCAAGTCTAAGCCTGGTAATTGAATGTTTAAACGACTCATAATGCCACCGTACCTTTCGGGAAAACTGGACCGTCAGAGCATACTTTGACATAGTCTTTTGCTACTTGATCTGTTGTTTTACATACGCATGCAAAGCAAGCACCGATTCCACAGCCCATACGCTCTTCAAATGATAGATAACCTTCTTTTTCTGGATAAAAGCCTTCAAGTGCTTTTAACATTGGTAGCGGACCGCAAGAATAAAAGACATCAAATTCAGGTGCTCGTGACTCTAAAACATTTGTGACAAAGCCCTTTGTTCCTTTAGAACCGTCAACCGTTACATAATGCGTTTCACCAAGGGCACTGAATTCTTCCTCATAGAAGCATACATCCTCCGTTTGGAAGCCTAGCACATGAATTGTTTTAACACCACGTGCATTCAATTGCTTGGAAAGCTCATGCAATGGAGGTACTCCAATTCCCCCACCAACTAGTAGAGCTGTGCCTCCCTCTTTTACTGCTTCTACAGGGAACCCATTACCGATTGGACCAAGGACATTGACAAGCTGCCCTTCGCGATTTGTCGCTAACACTTTTGTTCCGCGACCCTCCGCACGATAAATCATTGTAAATTCGTTGTTGTCTTTATCTATATTTGCAATACTAATTGGTCGACGTAAAAGCGGCTCCAATGAATCTGACACCTTTACATGGACAAACTGGCCAGGTGTCATATCCTGAACCAGTTCTCCACGAAGTGTCAATTCGAAAATGTTTGTCGCAATTTGCTTTTGAGAGACGACCGTCATTTTCTCTTGACGAATCATATTAATGTACTACCTCCGCTTTTGGCATTTGTTCTGCTGTGAATGTCATTGATTCAATAACTCGAACCATCGCTTCCGCTGTGTCTAATGAAGTTAAGCAAGGTACGCCATTTTCTACAGACTCACGACGAATTCTGAAGCCATCACGTGCCGGCTGCTTGCCTTTTGTTAAAGTGTTGACAACAAGTTGTGCCTCACCGTTTTGAATTAAATCGATTAATGTTTCACCTTTTGCACCGATTTTGCCAACTACATCTGTGCGTACGCCTGCATCTTCAAACGCTTTAGCTGTACCTTCAGTTGCGACAATACGATAGCCTACTGTTGAGAAGCGTTTTGCAAGTGCAATTGCTTCCTCTTTATCTTTATCGGATACAGTGAACAATACTGTGCCTTCTGTACGAATTTCCATACCTGCTGCAACTAAGCCTTTGTAAAGTGCTTTTTCTAATGTTGCATCTTTACCCATTACTTCACCTGTTGATTTCATTTCAGGCCCTAGTGTAATGTCAACACGACGTAATTTAGCGAATGAGAATACTGGCACTTTAACGAAGACACCTTTTTGCTCTTGCGCTAAACCTGTTGGATAGCCTTGTTCTACGATTGATTTACCAAGAATCGCTTTCGTTGCGATATTCGCCATCGGAATGTTTGTAATTTTACTTAAGAACGGTACTGTACGAGATGAACGAGGGTTAACCTCGATGACAAATACTTCACCCTGTGAAATTACATATTGAATGTTCATTAAGCCTACGATACCAAGACCTTTTGCAAGGCGAGTTGTATAATCCACTAACGTATCTTTTTGCGCTTGTGTTAATTTTTGTGGCGGGTATACAGAGATCGAGTCACCAGAGTGAACCCCTGCACGTTCGATATGCTCCATAATACCTGGAATTAAGACATTTTCACCGTCACAAATGGCATCTACTTCAATTTCTTGACCAGTTAAGTAGCGGTCTACTAATACTGGGTGATCCGGAGATGCTTCTACTGCGTTCTCCATATAATGTTGTAATTCTTCTTGGTTGTAGACGATTTCCATCGCACGTCCACCTAGTACGTATGAAGGACGAACTAGTACAGGGAAGCCTAGGCGTTCACTAATAGCAAGTGCTTCCTCCGTTGATACAGCTGTTTGACCTAGTGGCTGTGGAATGTTCAAGTCGCGTAATGCTTGTTCGAACTTGTCTCGATTTTCTGCACGGTCGATATCTTCAAGTGTTGTACCTAAGATTTTCACGCCATTGGCAACTAATTTATCAGCTAGATTAATAGCTGTTTGACCACCGAATTGTACAACTACTCCAATTGGTTGCTCAAGGTCGATAATATGCATAACGTCTTCGATTGTTAATGGCTCGAAGTATAATTTATCTGAAATCGAGAAGTCAGTGGATACTGTCTCTGGATTCGAGTTAATGATAATCGCTTCGTAGCCCGCTTCTTGAATTGCCCATACTGAGTGTACTGTTGCGTAGTCGAATTCAACCCCTTGACCAATGCGGATTGGACCAGAACCAAGTACCACAACTGACGGCTTATCTGATTTAATCGATTCGTTTTCATCTTCATATGTGCCATAGAAGTATGGTGTTTCAGATTCAAACTCCGCTGCACATGTATCAACCATTTTATATACTGGGATAATGCCATTTTCTTTACGATATGCATATACTTCTTCTGGTGTTGTTTCCCAAAGCTCAGCAATTTTCTTATCTGCAAAGCCTAGACGTTTTGCTGTACGTAACACATCTTTATCGTTTTTATGGTCAGCAAGTGTTTGCTCCATATCTACGATGTTTTTGAATTTATTTAAGAAGAATAAGTCAATTGCAGACCATTCATGGATTTGCTCAATTGTTACACCACGACGAAGTGCTTCTCCGATAAAGAATAGACGCTCGTCACCTGCTTTGCGGATACGTTTTTCAATCCAAGAATCAGAGTTCTCTTCTGCATGTTTTAGCTCTAAGTGAACTTGACCTGTTTCAAGAGAGCGTACTGCTTTTAGCATAGCTTCCTCAAACGTACGACCAAGTGCCATTACTTCACCAGTCGCTTTCATTTGTGTACCAAGATTACGCTTTGCTGATTCGAATTTATCGAACGGCCAGCGTGGAATTTTCGCCACGATGTAGTCTAGAGCTGGCTCGAAGCAAGCATACGTAGAACCTGTTACAGGGTTTTTGATTTCATCTAATGTTAAACCAACTGCGATTTTTGCTGCTAGCTTTGCAATTGGATAGCCTGTTGCTTTTGAAGCTAGCGCTGATGAACGCGATACACGAGGGTTTACTTCGATCACATAGTAATTAAAGCTGTATGGATCAAGTGCTAACTGTACATTACAGCCACCTTCAATTTTAAGTGCTCGGATAATATCTAATGAAATATTACGTAGCATTTGGTTTTCTCGATCTGAAAGTGTTTGTGTAGGTGCCACTACAATAGAGTCACCTGTATGAATTCCAACGGGGTCAACGTTTTCCATGTTACATACTACGATTGCGTTGTCGACAGCATCACGCATTACTTCATATTCGATTTCTTTATAACCAGCGATTGATTTTTCTAGTAAACATTGTGTTACTGGAGAATATTTTAGACCAGATGTCACGATTTCCTCTAGATCTTGATCGTTGTAGCAAATACCGCCGCCTGTACCACCAAGCGTGAAGGCAGGACGAACGATTACTGGGTAGCCAATTTTCGCTACAAAGTTTTTCGCTTCGTCTAAGTTATGAATAATATCTGATTCAGGAACTGGAGCACCTAGTTCATACATTAAATTACGGAATAGATCGCGGTCTTCTGCTTTATGGATCGCGTCTAATTTCGTTCCAAGAATTTCAATACTAAGCTCATCTAAAATTCCTGATTTATCTAATTCAATGGCCATGTTTAAACCTGTTTGACCACCAAGTGTTGGTAGGATTGCATCCGGACGTTCTTTACGTAGAATTCGTGATACAAACTCAAGTGTAATAGGCTCAATATATACTTTGTCGGCAATTTCTGTATCTGTCATTATTGTTGCAGGGTTTGAGTTTATTAAAATAACGCGATAGCCTTCTTCTTTTAAAGAAAGACAAGCTTGTGTTCCTGCGTAGTCAAATTCTGCTGCTTGTCCGATAACGATTGGACCTGATCCGATTACTAAAATAGTTTCAATATCTGTACGTTTAGGCATGTTGTTTCCCCTTCCCTGCTTCTACTTCCATCATTTCGATAAATTCATCAAATAGGTGATTTGAATCCTCTGGACCCGGTGATGCTTCTGGGTGATATTGCACCGTGAAGATTGGATATTTCTTGTGACGTACACCCTCACAAGTACCATCATTTAATGCGATATGTGTTATTTCTAAATCTGTATCTTTTAATGAATCGATGTCGATCGCATAACCATGGTTTTGAGATGTTAAGTCTGTGCGACCTGTGCGTAAATCTTTTACCGGATGGTTACCACCTCGGTGACCGAATGGTAGTTTGAAGCTTCGTGCACCACATGCTAGCGAGAAGATTTGGTGACCTAAGCAAATGCCGAACATTGGTACTTTTCCGATTAAATTACGTACGGTTTCGATGCCTTCTGCTACATCTTCAGGGTTACCTGGACCGTTTGACAGCATAATACCATCTGGATGCCACGCTAAAATTTCTTCTGCTGATGTATTGTAAGGGACAACGAGTACATCGCAATCACGTTTGTTTAACTCTCGAAGAATACCGTGCTTCATACCATAGTCAATTAATACGACGCGTTTGCCACGACCTGGTGATGGGTAGGCTGCTTTCGGTGATACTTCACGAACATGATGTGTAATCGCTGGTGTTGCCTGTAATGTTGCTACGACTTCATCCACGTTCACTTCTTCATCTGCCGCTGTTAAAATAGCCTTTACTGACCCTTTACTGCGAATAATGCGTGTTAATTTTCGTGTATCGATCCCTTCAATCCCCGGGATATCCTTTGAAGTTAAGTACTCATCCACCGTTAAATCACAACGGAAGTTTGAAGGAGTTTTTGCTAATTCACGAACTACAAATCCACGAATAGCTGGTGTGATAGATTCAAAGTCATCACGGTTAATACCGTAATTACCGATTAAAGGGTAAGTTAACGTTACGATTTGTCCGTAGAATGAAGGATCTGAAATTGTTTCCTGATAACCTGTCATCCCTGTCGTGAATACAACCTCGCCTTGCGAAGCTCGCTCACTACCGAACGCTGTACCTGTAAATACTGTGCCATCTTCTAAAATAAGTAAACGTTTTTTCATTACTCTGCCTCCTGGTATACGATATTGCCTTCAAAAATTGTTAGCACTGGCCATCCTTTTGCTACCCAACCATTGAATGGTGTATTGCGTCCTTTTGATACAAAGCCTTCTGCATCAATTGTTTGCTCTTTATTTAAATCAATTAAAATCATATCTGCCGAAGCACCAACTTCTAATGCGCCATATGGTAAATCAAAAATTTGAGCTGCCTTGACTGTCATCCAGTCAATCAACTGTTTTAACGTCCATTTCCCTGTTTCTACAAACTGTGTGTAAAGCAGTGGGAACGCTGTTTCGAAACCTACAATGCCAAACGGAGCACCAACCATACCACAGCATTTTTCTTCTACTGTATGTGGAGCATGATCTGTAGCGATACAATCGATTGTGCCGTCTAGCATAGCTGCGTGAAGTGAGTCTTTATCATCTGCTCCACGTAATGGAGGATTCATTTTCCAGTTTGCATCATCTGATGGGATATCCATTTCTTCAAGTAATAAATGATGTGGGCAAACTTCCGCAGTGACGCGAATACCCGCTGCTTTCGCGTCACGTACTGCACGTACAGATTCCTTCGTTGATACGTGACATACGTGGTAGCGTGCTCCGGCTGCTTCTGCCAGTAGAACATCTCGTGCAATTTGAACGGATTCACAAATCGATGGTATTCCTGGTAAACCAAGCTCTTGATTGCGCTTCCCTTCATGCATCACACCGTCGTAAATTAATGAGTTATCTTCGCAGTGTGCGACAACTACCATACCGTGTTGTGCTGCATCCTTCATTTGCTCATACATTGTTGATGCAAGCTGGATACCAACACCATCATCTGAAAATGCGACAGCCCCATGTGCTTTTAATTCTTCAATACTTGTACGAACCTCTCCTGAGATATCCTTTGTTAATGAGCCGTATGGAAGTACTCGAATAACTGCACTTTCTTTAATAAGACCGTTAATTAACTGCATATTTTCTACTGAGTCTGGCACTGGTTTTGTATTTGGCATCGCACAAATTGTAGTGAAGCCGCCTTTCGCTGCTGATGCTGAACCTGTAGCAATTGTTTCTTTATGTTCAAAGCCCGGCTCACGTAAATGCGTGTGTACATCGACAAAGCCTGGTGCAACAACTAAACCATTTCCTTCAATAATTTCTGCGTCTGCTATAGTTACGTTTTGACCTATTGCAGTAATTTTGCCGTCTACCATAGCGATATTTACTGTTTGTAGCTCGCCTTGTTCATTTAGCATTTGTACATTTTGAAGAACCTTTGTCATGTTATTCTCTCCCCTTTAAAATTGTTTCAACAATAGCCATTCGTGTATAGACACCATTACGAACCTGCTCGAAAATTCTAGAACGCTCGCATTCTACTAGCTCTGAAGCAATTTCTACATCACGATTGACCGGTGCTGGATGCATAATAATTGCCTTTTCCTTCATTTGTTTCTCACGTTCAATTGTTAAACCGTACTCATCATGATAGCTCTCTTTTGAGAAGCTTTTATTAACCTTATGACGTTCATGCTGCACACGAAGTAACATAATCACATCGCTTATTTCGATTAAATCATCCCAAGAATGATGCGCTTCGAAACTACCTGCCCAATCTTCTGGACAAAGGAAATGAACATTTGCTCCTAAACGCTGTAACGCTAACGCATTCGATTTCGCTACACGGCTATGGCATATATCTCCAGCGATTGTCACATTCAACCCTTCAAAAGAACCAAACTCTTTTTTGATTGTATAAAGATCTAATAATGATTGAGACGGATGCTGACCAGTTCCGTCACCTCCATTAATAATGGATACATCGATGCCTTCAAGTAGTTCATTGTAATACGCATCTTCCTTTGCGCGAATGACTACTGCATCCATACCAATCATTTCTAACGTCTTAACCGTATCGTACAATGTCTCTCCTTTAGAGACGCTTGAAAAGCTACCGTCAAATGGTATAACGATACAACCAACTTTGCGCTCTGCCATTTCAAAGCTTGTTTTCGTACGTGTACTTGGTTCGAAAAATAAATTTGCGACGTTGTATGGGCGAGATAATGATGATGCTTCACCATTCTCAAAAGCTTGCGCACGATCTAGAATGTGGTTAATTTCTTCAATTGTTAAATGTTCCATCGATAATAAGTTCTTCATCGTGTACCTCCACTGGGTTGTGTTTCATGAACGTTATGTATAACGTTCTCTAAAATCAATTTCGCCTTGGCGTAATTGCGTCCGGATTTTGAATTGTGCGAGCACAATTCATTCCTTTCAAAATCCGCGACATCCGCCGGAGGCTTTATCTTCATTCATCTCACCTTCAGGGGGATGAATGAAGATAATAAAAGCCTCGTTGATGTCATCAACGAGGCATAAGGAGGCGCGACAAACTACAGCAGGATCCATTCCTACTTTTAGACTGTCTACAACTTCCCCTTTTTTGCCTCTCTGGACAATTCATTAAAAGGTACTTCTATGAATTTTTATTTTGATTGTGCGGTATTGGTATATCCGCTTCTTTTTTACCTGGTAGGATGGCATTTAAAACAACACCGATAATCGCTGCTAATGCCATACCTTCGATACTTAGTGATTCTGAAACTACGAACTTCGCACCACCGATACCAATGACTAAAATAACTGAGGCAATGACCAAGTTACGACTATTACCAAAGTCGATATGATTATCAACTAACATTCGTAATCCACTTGCTGCAATGATACCGAAGAGTAAGATGGACACCCCACCAAGAACAGCTGTTGGAATTGTAGCAATAACTGCCATTGCTTTCCCGAAGAATGATAGTAAAATGGCTACGACTGCCGCACCTGCAATGACATACACACTGTAAACACGCGTGATAGCAAGGACACCGATATTTTCACCGTAAGTTGTTTTCGGTGGACCACCGATTAATGCACTAATAAATGTTCCAATTCCATCACCTAAAAGTGAACGGTGTAAGCCTGGCTCTTTAATATAATCTCGATTAACAACTTTCCCTAATACTAACTGGTGACCAATATGCTCGGAAATCGTTACGATAACGATTGGCACCATTGTTAGGAGTAGCTTTGTAGTAAGTTCAAACTCATAGTGAACACCTGGGATTAAGAAGTCAGGTAGTGCAAAGAAATCTGCTTTCGCAATTGGTGAATAATCAACAATGTTGATCATCATCGAGTAAACATATCCTACGATTAAGCCAATTAAGATCGGCATTGTACTTAAAATGCCTTTAAAGGCTATCGTGAAAATTATGGCTGTAAATAAAGTCACTAACGCTGCTGAGAAGTGTAAAAAGTTATATTCACCATCTACATTCATCGCCATACTTACCGCTGTCCCTGATAGTCCAAGACCAATTACCATTATGACAGGTCCTACTACAATCGGCGGTAAAATTTTCATAATCCATTTGTAGCCGCTTTTCCAGATAATTAGGGATACGATACCATATGTAATCCCGACTGCCATTGCACCAATCATCGCATGACCTGGATTTACACTTGAACCATCTTCATTTAAACCACCTGCGGCAAGTAAAATCGGTGCGATAAAGGCAAAGGATGAACCTAAATATGCTGGCACTTGAAATTTCGTAATTAATAAGAAGAACAGTGTAGCAATTCCACTTGTTAAAAGGGCAATCGCTGGACTAAGACCAACCAACTGAGGAACTAAGATCGTTGACCCAAACATGGCAAACATGTGCTGGAAACTTAATGTCACTAGTTGGACTGGGGTCGGTTTATCTTTAATATCTAATACTGCATTTGACATAATGCTTCCTCACTTTATAGTTAGTCTTCTTTAAAAATGATGACGCAATCTTCTCCGTCTACCTCTTGTAAATTTACGACAATACGCTCAGCGCCAGATGTTGGTACATTTTTGCCAACATAATCAGCTCTTATTGGTAGTTCTCTATGACCTCTGTCGATCAGGACTGCAAGTTGAATTTGTGAAGGTCGCCCTAAATCCATTACTGCATCAAGTGCTGCGCGTACTGTACGTCCTGTGTAAAGTACATCATCGACTAGAATAATTTTTTGATTAACGACCACATCATCAATATCTACTTGTTCAACATGTGCCTGTTCATTATCATGCTTTGTTGTTAAATCATCTCGATAAAGGGTGATGTCTAGCTCCCCCGTACGGATTGGTTTGCCTTCAATTTTTTCAATTCGTTCTGCAAGACGCCTTGCAAGAAAGGCACCTCGTGTTTTAATACCAACTAGAATACATTCATCGATTCCTTTATTGCGTTCAATAATTTCATGTGCAATGCGTGTTAACGCTCTTGCCATAGATGGGCCATCTAATAACTCATTTTGTGCCATGTAAGTTTCCTCCTCTCTTTTATTTATTGTGGTCATGTGTCCATAAAAAAACCTCTCAAGGCGAATGGCCTGAGAGGGTTATATACGTGTTTAAATAGTATGTTGAAAAATTTGCATCACAAATTTTTTACAACACATTCACATGTACCTTCTCAGCCTCTCTGGACTGTCATTAAAGGTGAATATTTAGTTAAGTTGTTCATTCACTTTCGTTAGTATAGACCTTCTTTTACTATACGTCAATGACTATTTCTTAAATCATTTAATAATTGTTCATAATCAACAGGAATTGGTGTTTCAAACTCCATATATTCGCCTGATGTAGGGTGATCGAACCCTAAAATTCCTGCGTGTAATACTTGTCCACCAAAGTCCATTGTCTTTTTTGGTCCATATTTTGGATCACCAACAAGTGGGAATCCAATATATTTCATATGCACACGAATTTGATGAGTTCGTCCTGTTTCTAAGCGACATTCTACAAGAGTGTATTCGCCAAAGCGTTCGATAACTTGGAAGTGAGTTACTGCATGCTTCCCTTTATCGACAACTGCTTGTTTTTGACGATCTTTTTGATCGCGTCCAATCGGTGCATCAATTGTGCCTTTATCATGTGCAATATGCCCGTGAACTAGCGCAGTATATTTACGTGTTACTGTTTTATTGACTAGCTGATTCACTAACGATTCATGAGCTGCATCATTTTTAGCAACCATCA
This sequence comes from Lysinibacillus sp. 10T31, assembly GCF_056394365.1. NCBI lineage: Bacteria > Bacillati > Bacillota > Bacilli > Caryophanales > Bacillaceae > Lysinibacillus > Lysinibacillus sp. 10T31. The sequence goes on along the minus strand of NZ_JBFTHS010000017.1, from coordinate 83,622 downwards.
ATAATCCTGATGTGTCCTTATCAATACGATGGACAATCCCCGGACGCATAACGCCATTAATACCTGATAAATCCTGACAATGATACATTAAGCCGTTTACAAGAGTACCTGTCATATGTCCAGGTGCTGGATGGACAACCATACCCTTTGGTTTATTTACAACAAGAACATCTGCATCTTCATAAACAATATCAAGCGCTAAGTTTTCAGCAATAACATCTAATGGCTCTGCTTCGGGTACATCAATTTCTACAATATCCCCTACTTTTACCTTATACTTCGCCTTGACAGTCTCTCCATTTACTTTGACAATACCATCAGTAATCCAATTCCCGATTTGTGTACGCGACCACTCTGATTGCACACCTGAAAGCGCCTTGTCAATGCGCTCTCCCTGTTGTTGTTCTTCCATTGTATATGATACTTGCGTCATTCTTTCACCTGTTTCTTTCCTTTTTTATCTTCAACGATTAAGCCAATCATTAATATCACTACCGCCATAGTTAAAGCAGCATCTGCAATATTGAAGATTGGGAAATCATAATTAATTACTGGAATTAAGACATGTACAAAATCGACCACTTCACCTCTAAATATACGGTCAATAAAATTACCTATAGCTCCGCCTAATAAAAACATTAAGCCTACTTGAAAAATAGGTTTACCCTTAGCCTCTTTATGATAAAAGTATAGGATAGCACAAATCACGCCTATCGTGACAATGCTAAATAACCACATTTGTCCTTCTAGCATCCCCCATGCCGCTCCTCTATTGCGATGAGACAATATCCCAAACCAAGGATCCCATACTGAAATTCGCTCGCCAAACTCCATATTTTTCACAATTAGCCATTTTGTCCACTGATCTAAAATAACTACGAATACGGCCAATCCATAATATTTATACACAAACACTCCTCCGTTCGCTCAACATCTAACCTATTCTACCATAACAGCCCATCTCAGAATAACTAATATAGCATGAAAATATGGATCATCACCATTGTAGGGGTAGATTTCCCTTCCGACTGGGCGCTTTCCTGCGGATGTTTGTTGAGCTATCTGTCACTTTGGCGGTTCTATCTATGGTTTTGGTGGTTCTATTCACGGTTTTGGGGGCTCTATCCGTCGTTTGGACTCTTCTTTCCGTCGTTTTGGCCTTTCTTTCCGTCGTTTTGGCCTTTCTTTCCGTCACTTCGGCCCTTCAATCCGTCGCTTTGGCCTTTCTTTCTGTCGCTTTGGTGGTTCTATCCACGATTTTGACTGCTCTATCCACGATTTTGGCGGCTCTATCCACGATTTTGACTCTTTTATCAGTCGCTTCGACTCTTCTTTCCGTCGCTCTCGGCTTTCTATCCGTCGCTTCGGCTCTTCTTTCCGTCGTTCTGGTTTCTATCAGGTTTCAATCCGTCATTCTGGCTCTTCTTTCCCGCTTTGGCTGCTCTATCCACGACTTTGACCGTTCTATCCACGATTTTGGCGGCTCTATCCACGATTTTGACTGTTCTATCCACGACTTTGGCGGCTCTATCCATCACTTCGACTCTACCTTCCGTCGCTCTGGTTTCTTTTCGTCGCTTCGGCTCTTCTTTCCGTCGTTCTGATTTCTTTCCGTCATTCTGGCTCTTCTTTCCCCGCTTCGGCGGCTCTATCCACGATTTTGGCGGCTCTATCCACGATTTTGACTGTTCTATCCACGACTTTGGCGCCTCTATCCATCACTTTGACTCTTCTTTCCGTCGCTTCGGCCTTTCTTTCCGTCACTTCGGCCTTTCTTTCCGTCACTTTGGCCTTTCTTTCCGTCATTCTGGCTCTTCTATCCGTCGCTTTGGCCTTTCTTTCTACTGTTCTATCCACGATTTTGGCGGCTCTATCCATCACTTCGACTCTACCTTCCGTCGCGCTGGTTTCTTTCCGTCACTCCGGCCTTTCTTTCCGTCGCTCTCGGCTTTCTATCCGTCGCTTCGACTCTTCTTTCCGTCGCTCTTATTTTCATCCGTCGCTTCGGCTCATTCATCCATCGCCCTGGTTTCTTTTCGTCACTTCGGCTCTTCTTCCATCGCCCTGGTTTCTTTTCGTCACTTCGGCTCTTCTTCCATCGCTCTGGTTTCTATCCGTCATTCGGGCTCTTCTATCCGTCACTCCGGCCTTTCATTCCGTCACTTTCGTTCCTGCAAAAAAAAGCTATTACCATCACTTCATAAGTAATGGCAATAGCTTTTCAATTTTTATTCAATGCTATACAGATGCAGAAGTTTCAGGCTGTTTCAGACTCTTTTGAATGCACACGCTTCATGAAATCATTAACATCTGCTGGTACTTTTCGATCTAATAATGACACAATAACTACGGATAAGAAGCCTACTGGAACTGTCACTATGCCTGGGATTTTAAATTGTAAGAAGCTTGGTAATGTTCCTGGTAGAAAAATCATCCACATAGATACGCCCAGACCAATGAGTAAACCTGCAATTGCTCCTTTTTCTGTCATGCCTCTCCACCAAATACCTAAAATAAATATTGGTGTAAAGGTACTCGCTGCAACAGTAAAGGCTAGCGCCACTAAATGTCCTATGGATGCATCCTTAACTAGTAAGCCCAATGCTCCGTATAAAATACCTAATAAAACAATTGCTACTTTCCCTGCAACTACTCGTTGTTTTTCTGTAATATCCTTTTTCATTATGCTTGCATATAAATCATGGGCTAATGCACCTGAGCTTGTGATAAATAACCCTGATAAATTCGAGAATATGGCCGCAAATGCACCTGCTATGACTAGTCCAAGTAGCCATTTGCCTCCTAGTGCCAGTGCTGTTGTAGGGATAACCATGTTGTTTCCGCCAAGCACTAGATCACGCATTACTTCATCACTTGCTGTACCCGAGATGAAAATAGAACGACCTACAACACCTAAAAATACAGCTAATAAGAAAAACGTACTGGCAATCCCAATCGCCATTAATGCTGATTTACGAGCCGCCTTAGCACTTGGATTCGTATAAAATCTTAGTAATATATGCGGGAGGCCTATTGTTCCTAATGCTAAACCTATTGTCATACTGATGGTTTGCCAAAATGTCGGGAAATAAAAGCCTGTTCCTGTCCATGCAGCCCCATCAAAATTAATATCATTTCCATCTAGTGCATATGGTGAGGTTCCTGTTATCGGACCGCTGAATGAATTAATAGCCGCTAAAATTTTATCGTAATGCAAACCACTATACATCGCTGCAATCAACATAACAGCAAACRCACCCAGGCGAATCCAAAGCTCTAAAGCTTGGTTGATTGTTGTTCCTTTCATACCGCCTATCCCTACATAGAAAACCATTACAATACAAGTAAAGATGATGCCGAATTCATATGAAGTCCCAAAAAACATACTTAAAATTTGTGCAGCCCCTAATAATTGTGGTGCTGCATAAAAACCAGAAATCGCTAAAACCACAGCTACAGCTACTAGCCGAGCTCGTCTACTATGAAAACGATAGGCTAAAAAATCGGCAACGGTAAATGCTCCAAAACGTCTTAACGGACCTGTCACAAAAATAGCTAACAACGTTAATCCAATAGAGAAGCAAAATGCATAATATGCACCGTCATATCCTAATTGAAAAGTTAAACCAGCTATCCCAAGAAATGTAGCTGCGCTTAAATAGTCTCCTCCAATTGCAGAACCATTTGTAAACCATCCAAAACTTCGTCCCCCAACAAAGAAATCGGATGCCGTTGCATTTCTTTTCGTTAAATACGTAATGTATACAATTGTTCCCATTAATACAATTGTCATTAACATCTTTGGTTCTAATAGAGCTTTCATCATTCTACATACCCCCTTAGCTAAAACTACTTATTTAGTATTTCGTATTTCTTTAGGCGTTTTTCGTACAATGCTGTATGCACATACGCAATAATAAAAGCCATTAACATCATTACGACGGTTGTCACAAACCATGTAACTGTCATACCACCCCAAATTTTCTTGAAAGCAAGCTCCGGAGCAAACCAGTTCATAACTGGAATACTAAAAATTAAAATGAAATAAAATACCGTTAAGCTAAAACCTGTAGTAAACTCATCTTTCATAATTTTGTTAGTAGTTGCATCTAGCGGTGGAAGATCCTTCACATCTACAGTTCCAGCTTCCACGTATTCATAATCATGACTCCCTACTTCCGCCATATTTCAGCTCCCCCTCTCTGTATCAGCGAATAATTATCTGAAATTTCAAATTATTATTCACTACAATTATTCTATTCTATTTAATCTATAAAATAGTTACAAAATATTGCTGTATTAGTACAAAAAAATGCTATTTTAAGTTAAAATATTTTTATCATTTTCCATTTTAAATAGAAAGGAGATGTTAGCATATTAAATATTGTTTGGTACATTGAAAATTCAAATGAAAAACTACAAATGGACTACTGGTTAGAAGAATTTTTACCTAATACCTTTATTAATTGTGAAGAACCCAAAACAGAGACTTCCGCCATCATTATCTATGAAATCAACCATTTATTTGACTGGGTAAAGATAAATCGGTTAAAAAGAAATTATCCTAATAGTATAATTATCCCTATTGTTGCAGAACACCTTACCTACTCAACTGGTATAGCAATCGAACTAAATTTGTCCGCACTTCTTATAAAGCCATTACAGAAAGCAAAATTTCTAAGAATTGTTAAAAAGCTTTATACATCCTACAAAGAAAAACAGGCAAGTACTCTTACAATGCTTGAGTTATCGCAGCAAATTACGCAAGACCATACTTCACCCTTCCGAGAAGCTTTTTTAAAACGGCTTATACGAGGAGAGGTTGAAAGTGAGCAGGAAATAATCCAGTCATCATCTTTCTTATCGAGGCATTGCATCCCAAATATCGTCTTTTTAATCCAGGGCTATATAGATGTAAATGAAGGTGGACCTATCCCTCATGATGCAAGCAGTGTTATAACAAATGTATTCCACCAAAACTTTGCTAATAAAGCACCCCTAACCTTCTTACATTTTGAACGTTATTTACTGTTGCTTATGCGCATTCCTAATGAATACACATCTTTTAAGCATTGGTCTGAGGGGGAAGCTTGTTTACTTGAGGTTATTGAAGTGTTGAAAAAAGATTATTGTATCCATCTTTTTATGGGGATTGGTGGAGTTTTTCAGGACGCCATGCAAGTCAAGGAATCCTATAGCCAAGCTCGAAAGGCACGGAGGAAACCGCCCGTTCATAGTATTCATATACGATTTTATGAAGATTTAACAAAGCAAGAACAGCTCCAAAAGGCTATCCAATATATCGAGGAGCATTATGATGAACAACTGACGATTAGTGATGTTGCCAAATATATCAACTTTAGTGCTACTCATTTTAGCAGATTATTTAAAAAAGAGACTGGTCGCAATTTTGTGGATTATGTAGCCTTTACACGTATCATCAAGTCACTGCCGTATTTGCGAAAATACGATTACACCATCGAAAAAATCTCCTTCATCTGTGGCTTTAACACACCTAATTATTTCAGCCTTACCTTTAAGAAATATGTCGGCATATCCCCAACAGACTACCGTAATACGCAAGAAATATTATTTAAATAGTTCACAACACGCAAATGAAGCATTCAAGTCACTCCACTACAAAAAAGAATCTGCTAGACCTCAATGACAAAGTAAAAAACGCAAGCCCCCCATCACCAGGAGACTTGCGTTATTAATTACATAGAATGCAGATTCTTATTTATTGTTTATTTTTAAGCGTAATACTTTTCTACAACTTCAGCACAACGCGCACACACTGTTGGTTGTGCTTCATTTGAGCCGACTGTTTCAGAAATAGACCAGCAACGCTCACATTTTTCACCTGTTGCCTTTTCTACAACAATCGATGCATGTTCTAGAGCTAATGCATCTGCAGGTGCAGCTTCAATTGATGCTACTTCAAAGGCAGAAACGATTGAAAGCTGTGCAAAGTCAATGCTTGCATCATTTAATAATGCTGCCACATCTTCTTTCGCATAAACTGTCACTTTCGCTTCAAGTGATTTACCGATTGTTTTTGCATTACGAGCTTCTTCTAATGCTTTTAAAATATCATCACGAACATCAATAATTTTCACCCATTTTGTACGTAGGCTTTCGAAGTTTTCATATTCATGTACTTCTGGGAAGTCTGTTAATTGTACAGATACCTCTTCTACAACACCTTGAGCACGTAAGTAAGACCACATCTCGTCACTTGTATGAGGAATAATAGGTGACATTACTTTTACTAATGTCATTAATGTGTCATAAATAACTGTTTGCATCGCACGGCGATCTTTGTTGTCATGGCCTTCGATGTACACAACATCTTTTGCAATATCTAAATAGAATGAAGATAATTCTACAGCAACAAAGTTATTCACTGCATGATAAACCGCTGCGAAATCATAGCGATCATATGCAGCACGTACAGTTTTTAATACATCCTGTAAGCGCATATAAACGTACTGATCCATTTCACGAAGATCCTCATATGCTACTCGATCTTTCGTTACATCGAAATCAGCTACATTTCCGTGTAAGAAACGGAATGTGTTACGGATTTTTCGATAAACCTCAGATACTTGCTTCAACATATCCATTGAGATACGAACGTCGGCTGTATAATCTACAGAAGCAACCCATAAACGCAGAATATCTGCTCCATATTGATCCATAACCTTTTTCGGGATAATTACATTCCCTAAAGATTTACTCATCTTACGACCTTCACCATCTAGCACGAAACCATGTGTTAATAGTCCCTTATATGGTGCATAGCCATTAATAGCTACAGAAGTAATTAATGATGAGTTGAACCATCCACGGTGTTGGTCAGAGCCCTCTAAATATAAATCAGCTGGATATTTCATACCACGTTCTACTAGCACACCTTGGTGAGAAGAACCTGAGTCAAACCAAACGTCCATAATATCGTTTTCTTTTGTAAATTCACCGTTCGGGCTACCTGCATGTGTGAAACCTTCTGGTAATAATTCATTTGCTGTTTTTTGGAACCAAATATTTGACCCATGTTCACGGAATAACGCAGAGATATGAGCGATTGTTTCTGGTGTAATAATCGGCTCTCCATTTTCAGCATAGAAAATTGGAATTGGCACGCCCCATGCACGCTGACGTGAAATTACCCAGTCTCCACGGTCACGAATCATATTATAAAGACGAGTTTCACCCCAAGCAGGTGTAAATGTTGTTGATTTCACAGCGTCTAGTAACTCATCACGGAATGCATCTATTGACGCAAACCATTGTGGTGTTGCACGATAAATAACTGGTTTCTTCGTACGCCAGTCATGTGGATAAGAGTGTGTAAAGAAGTTAAGTTTTTCTAATGCGCCTACTTCTTTTAATTTTTCTGTGATTAATTTGTTTGCATCATTGTAGAATACACCTTCAAAACCAGGTGCTTCATCTGTATAGCAGCCGCTATTATCAACAGGGCTAAGAATTGGTAGACCATATTGCTTACTAATATGATAGTCATCTTCCCCGTGTCCTGGTGCTGTATGAACACAGCCAGTACCCGCTTCAGCAGTTACGTGCTCTCCAACCATCACAAGAGATTCACGGTCATAGAATGGGTGCTGTGCAACAATTCGATCTAATGCATCACCTTTAACTTCTTGAACAACTTCGTATGCTTCCCACTCAAGTTCGTTAGCAACTGTTTCTAATAATTCTTTTGCAATGATGAATTTTTTATCTGCAACTGCAACAACCACATAGATAAATTCAGGGTTCACAGAAATCCCTAAGTTTGCTGGAATTGTCCAAGGTGTTGTTGTCCAAATGATCATTTTAGCATCTGCTGGGACAACACCTTTAGCATCTTTAAGCGCAAAGCTTACATAAATAGAAGGCGATTTAATATCTTGATATTCAATCTCTGCTTCTGCAAGTGCAGATTCAGATGATGGAGACCAGTAAACTGGTTTTAAACCTTTATAAATATAGCCTTTTTCAGCCATCTTTCCGAATACTTCAATTTGACGTGCTTCAAATTCAGGCTTTAATGTAATATATGGATTTTCCCAATCACCACGAACACCTAAACGGCGGAATTGTGTACGTTGGTTGTCGATTTGCTCGTAAGCATACTCTTCACATAATTTACGGAATTCAGCAACAGTCATTTCTTTGCGCTTTACACCTTTGTTCGTAAGTGCTTGCTCAATTGGTAAACCATGTGTATCCCAACCTGGAATATAGTTTACATGGTAGCCAGTCATAGAGCGATGACGCGTAATCATATCTTTCAGTACTTTATTTAAAGCATGGCCGATATGGATATCACCATTTGCATATGGAGGTCCATCGTGTAACACATACTCAGGGCGTCCTTCTGTACGCTCCATCTGTAATTTATTAATGTCCATTTCATTCCATTTTTCTTGCATCTTCGGTTCATTTGCCGGTAAGTTTCCACGCATTGGGAAATCTGTTTTTGGCATTAATAAAGTATCTTTGTACTCAACCATTTTTCAATTCCTCCTTTATTTTACAAACAAAGAACATATGCACTAAGGCGCTCATTCACATACGACAGTTATTAGGCTCATCATTATAACGTGTGGTTGATTTCCGTTCCGGCTGGGCGCTTTGCCGCTGACGCTTCGCTTTCGCACAGATAAAACATTTGCCGCTGACGCTTCGCTTTCGCGCAGAAAAAACATTTGTTGCTGACGCTTCGCTTTCGCGCAGAGCTTCCTGGGGGCGTCCGATGAGCCGCTTGGGCCAACAGATGTTTTTTGCGCGAAAGCGTAGTGCAACGTAGCGGCAGCAGCAGGATGTTGGTCACGAAGGCGTTATCACAGGACGTGATGCTTTTAGCCTTCGTTCCTCTATATCGCTAATCCCCAAGGAGTCGCCCAGCCTCCACTCCAATCAACTTATTTACATAGTAGACGTTTTAACAAAAGTCATCCATAACTTTTGATGATGAACCCAGATTTTAACAACGTAAGTATAAGTTCAAACATAGCATTTTTCCACCAATAAAAATTGGAAGCCTTTCGCCATTTGAGCATAAAAAAAAGCCTCTCAATCCCTCAAAGGGACGAGAAGCTTATACTCGCGGTACCACCCTAATTGTAGCACAAAATTGTACTACCACTCTTAAAGCACGTTAACGTTGTGCATCACGAAATAACTTACTGCATTCAGTTATTTTAGCTCAGAAGTGATGTTCATTGTTATTTGCTTGTTCGGGCTCACACTATCCCCAAATCGCTTAACTACGCCTAACAAATACTGTCTTCGTCTCTGCCTGTTTTGCATATGTGTACAAAATAATTACTATTACATTAGTATATGAAAATCATACAATCACGTCAAGTTTCACTTATTGCTACATACTATAGGATTAAACTTGATCGGCTTCCTGTGCTTCTTCAACAGATGATTGAATTTCAGTAAGGTCAATATCGTATTGTAGCAAATGGTCCCAATCGTCTGCATTTAGTAAATCCAGTTGTGCCTCTACTAGCATTTTAAAACGATTACGGAATACCTTTGATTGCTTTTTCAGCTCATCAATTTCAATTGTTACTTTACGAGCCTTTGTTAAAGCCTCATTGATAATACGATCAGCATTTTTTTCTGCTTCCTTCACAATGAGTTTAGCCTCTTTTTGAGAATTTCTTCGTACTTCATCAGCTGCTTCTTGTGCAACAACAATTGATTTTTGTAACGTTTCCTCTAATGTGTTAAAATGTCTCGCTTGTTCTAAAGAAATTTCTAGTTCTCTGTCTACTTCCTTTTTTTCACGTAACAAAATTTCATAGTCTTTAATAATTTGATCTAAAAATTCATTTACTTCATCTTCAGCATAACCTCTGAAAGATTTAGTAAACTCCTTATTATGTATATCAATAGGTGATAATGGCATACGATCCTTCTCTCCTTTACATGTACATTCGTACTTTCTATTATACAATTGTTCCAACAACTTAGCAGTAAAAATTAATGAAATTTACTTGATATTTAGCTTTTTTGGGTCAATCGACCGATTTGCAAACGAATTTTATCTTTTTTTGTACGGCCTTCAGTCATCATAATTTTTATTCGACCGCTTCCGCGTACAGATAAAATATCTCCTTCTTGTAATTCAAAAGCAACTGTATCTCGTTCAGTCCAATTGACACGTACCTTTTTACCTGTAATTAATGCTTGTGCCTTCTGACGAGAAATTTTTAAAATCGTTGAGATAATCACATCTAAACGCATAGAAGAAACAGTATGAGACTCTTCTAGCCACTCATCCTCGTTTTGTAGCAATGGCTCCGTCTCTTTAATCGATTCTACATGTACCTTTACTTTGCCGATGCCTGTTAAATGTAAGCGTACATATTCCGCTACCTCATTCGCTACTACAAATTGTACTAGATGGTCATTGACACGAATATCACCGAATTTACCACGATCTAATCCTAAAGATAACAAAGCTCCAAGGACATCTGGATGTCGTAATTGGACAAATTTCACAGGATATTGAATCGTAAATACTGTAAGCTGGAAATCTTCCTCCATAGGCTCATAATAAGTAGGATAAATCAGCATACGTTGTCTTTCTGCACCATCAAAGAGCCCAGCACTAGCTGTTTTTAATGTGTCATTCTGTCCAATTATCGATGCAACAATAAAGCGCTGTCGAGGATCTAGAAAATCAGTAAGCTTTGGAGCATATCGATCCTCTACCTCATGCTGCCAGCCCACAACCTGTTCAATAAAAGGCTGTTCATCTTTTCTAAAATGCTGTATTAAATGCTCCATGTAACTTCTCCTCTATTATCACTCTTTTACTTGTACAATTTCATTGGTATTTTAAGGATTTATAAAAATAGGCTCATAATCAAAGTGGAAGTAGATTTCCGTTCCGGTTGGGTCCGATGAGCCGCCTCGCTTCGCTCCAGGGAGTTGCCCAGCCTCACTCCAATCAACTTTATACATAGTTCTACTCACGCTTAGGAATTCGAGGGAATCACCAATAAATTGTTTATTTAGTATTCCCCATAAATAAAAAATCCCCACCATTCGTGAGGATTTCTTTTAAGCAAACATCTCGTATATTTTTAAAATAACAATAAAAAGCCCTTTTTGAATATAATTAAGGAGAAATATTGCTACGATAGGTGAAATATCAATCATGCCAATTGGCGGAATAAATTTTCTGAAAATCCCTAGATAAGGTTCACAAACTTTTGCTAACATTCGTCCAACTGATGAATTTTGAACAGCAGGAACCCAAGACATTAAAACATATGCGACTAACATTAATGAATAGGCATAAAATGCTAATGACACATACTTCAAGATTAAATAAAAAGTCATATAAACTACAATCCTCGCTATTAATTATCGTCTAAAATAAAATTCGAAATTTCTCCAGACACTTCTACATTATCAGGTGTGCATAGGAAAATGTCTTTTCCGATTCTTTGAATATCACCGCCAAGTGCATAAACTGTGCCACTTAAAAAATCAATAATCCTTATACCTTGCTCTCGCTCAATACGTTGTAAATTGACGATTGTTGCGCGCTTATTTTTTAAGTGTTCCGCAATGTCCTGTGCCTCGGCATAAACTCTAGGTTCAACTAATACAACTTTTGAGCCTTTAGAATTCATTGCTGCTTGCAAACTTACAATGTTATTTGTAGTTGTTGTACTCTGCGGAAAAATTTCCTGAACAGGTGCCTTACGCTCCTTCATAACTTTTTTAGGCTTCACTGATTGAATCTGTTGCTGTTGTTGTACGGGTTGTTGTTGTTGCTGTTGAATAGGAGCTTGCGTGATTTCTTCTTCTAGTTCTTCCTCAAGATAAAAGAAATTTTTAATTTTATTTTTCATGCTCATCCCGTTCCCCTCTTTCATTTCCAACAAGAGCCGTTCCAACTCGAACAAATGTAGCCCCTTCTTCTACCGCAATTTCAAAGTCATTAGACATGCCCATTGATAACTCGGTACAAGGAGCGTTTGCGAATCCTTGCTCGGCTATTTGCTGTTGACATTGTTTTAATTGCTTAAAAACAGAGCGAATAATTGTATCCTCATCTGTATTTGGTGCCATTGTCATTAAACCAACAATTTGAACTTTTGTAAAATTCTTTAATGATTCAATAAAAGGCAGGACTTCTTCAATCGATAAACCATGTTTTGAATCTTCGCCTGAGACATTAACTTGTACAAAACATTTGACAGGTTTGTCTGCTCTTTTTTCAATTTCTTGTGCTAAACTTAAGCGATCTAATGAATGTAAATAATCAATACTGTTAATAACTTGTTTTACCTTACGTGTTTGTAAAGACCCAATATAATGCCAATGTACATCAGCTTGAATCGCCTCAACTTTACAATTTAAACCTTCAGGGCGGTTCTCTCCTAAATGCATAAGCCCTGCATCAATTGCTTCTTGTGTTCTTTCTACAGAAACTTCTTTTGTCACTGCAATAATTTGAACTTTCTCTGTTTCACGATTTGCATGTTTTTTTGCTGTTTGTATAAGATCATTAATTTTCTTTAAATTTGCTAAGATTTTTGTCAATGTTTTTCCCAACTTTACAACAATAGTTTCTTTTATTGTAACAAGCAATGCTTGAATTATCAATGAATAGCCTGACCTATGTGAGAGTACATTTTATCCTTTCCATGCTTTAAAATTAGTTAAATTTTTAATGTCCATGAAAATTTTGCTCTTTAGGATAATGCTTTTACTAAAATGACATCTTTTCCAACTACAAGTACATCTTTCATATACACTTTCCTAACAGATTCTTCTCCGCGAAAAAAGCCTAGATATTTACGAGGTTCTGCAATCATAAAAGCCGTTACATAGCCTGTTTCTTTGGATACCTCTGCATCTACCACAAATCCTAAAAAGCGTCCATTGCCTGCTTCAATAACTTCTTTTTGCTGTAACATTGAGAAACGCATTTTATCCCTCCCTAAATCAATTACTCTCAACATCGTTTTATCTCAACAAACTATGTTTTCTCTTTATATTTATGTGCTTATTGTTGTTTAAATGAACATGAAATGATTAAGGAATCTCTCTTTGGCAAAAAGAAGAGGTGATTTCCGTTCCAGGCTACTCGCTTTGTTGCTGACGCTTCGCTTTCGCACAGTTAAAACATTTGTTGCTGACGCTTCGCTTTCGCACAGTTAAAACATTTGTTGCTGACGCTTCGCTTTCGCACAGATAAAACATTTGTTGCTGCCGCTACGCTTTCGCACAGATAAAACATTTGTCGCTGACGCGCAGAAAACAAACATCCGCTCCGTCCAGGGTCTCGACTGTCTCGCTTCACGGGAGTCGAGTAGCCTTCCATTCCAATCAATGATAGTGCTATGCAATTAAGAATGAACGCTATGGCCACTTACCATAATCAAACAGAATAGAGAATGTTATTGTACAGTAAAAGGATTCACTCACAGTTTTGTGTGTGAATCCTTTTTGTTCTTCTGAAGGTGGATGTCGATAAAAATTAAAAGTTAGGTGATAAAACGTGAAAGATGATAGATAAAATTCAGAAGTTGGTAGATAAAACGTAAAAGCGGCTCATCAGGCGCCCCACTCTGTGCGAAAGCGTAGTGCTAGCGTAGCGACAGCAGCTACAAAGCGCTCAGTCGGAACGGAAATCAACCCCTCATTTTTGCAAGCGCTATACCCTATTTCATTGATATAAATTAAAATGCGCACCCGAATTCAGGTGCGCATTGTTTTTTACTTATAATCTTTCTGCATTGTTTCAATAGCATTTTTTTCTAGACGTGAAATTTGCGCTTGAGAAATCCCCAATTCTTTTGCAATTTCAGTTTGTGTCTCACCGTAATAAAAACGCTTTGCAACAATCATTTGTTGACGTTCATCTAACTTTTGCAAACTTTCCTTTACTGACACGTAGGCAACCCACTGATCTTCCGATACATCATCATCACGTAATTGGTCCATCATATAAACAGCGTCTCCACCGTCTGAATAAATGGGTTCCTGTAAGGAAACTGGGTCTTGAATGGCATCTAAAGCAAATAAAACATCTTCCTTTTTCATGTCAATCATTTCAGCAATTTCTTCAATTGTTGGTTCTCGTAAATTATCGGTTATCCATTGTTCTTTTGCCTGCATCGCTTTATATGCAATATCTCTTAGGGAACGAGAAACGCGCAATGCATGATGATCACGCAGATGGCGACGAATTTCTCCAATAATCATTGGTACAGCATATGTTGAAAATCGTACATTATGCTTCAAATCAAAATGATCAATGGCTTTCATGAGGCCAATACAGCCTACCTGAAATAAATCATCTGCCTGTTCACCCCTGTAGGCAAATCTACCGACAATACTAAGCACTAACCTTAAATTGCACATGACAAGCTCTTCCCTAATCTCAGTTTCTCCAGCTTGTAAGCGAATGAATAGTTCCTTCATTTCCTCGTGCTTTAAAATTGGCAAAGTCGATGTATCTAAGCCGCAAAGATCTACTTTAGTTCGCATATTCGATTCCTCCGGATGTTATTCTCTGACTAAACCGTGACATCAGTTTGTCCGAGAGAAACGAGAATATGCACAAAAGCTACGACCAATTTTAGGTAGGTTAAATTTCCCTCTCTAAGATATTGGCTGATTCAGATTTTCACGTAAATCTTGAATAATTTTCTTCTCTAATCGGGAAATATATGATTGCGAAATGCCTAAATGATCAGCAACTTCTTTTTGAGTCATTTCAATTTTTCCATTGAGACCAAAACGACATTCCATAATATATCGTTCACGCGCACCTAGTAAATTAATGGCATGAAACATATGTTGACGCTCAATTTTCTTCTCTACATTGTCTAAAATAATATGCTCTTCAGTTCCTAAAATATCTGACAATAACAACTCGTTTCCATCAGCATCGGAGTTTAATGGTTCATCTAATGAAACTTCACCCTTCATGCGACTTGTTTTACGTAAATGCATCAAAATCTCATTTTCTATACAACGAGATGCGTATGTGGCAAGCTTAATATTTTTGTCTGTATTGAACGTTTCAATCGCCTTTATTAAACCGATAGAGCCAATACTTATTAAATCCTCAATCGGCGTACCCGTATTATCAAAACGTCTAGCAATATAAACAACAAGACGTAAATTACGTTCAATTAGTGTATCTCTAGCTCGTAAATCACCATTCATAAAGGATGCAATGACTGTAACTTCTTCTTCTCGACTTAGTGGCACTGGCAATGAATCATTTCCCCCTATATAGTACGTTTCACGACTCCGAAACTTACTCCAAAATTTTTTCAAGCTAGCAAGTAGCCTAAGAAGCAATAGTTCTCCCCCTCTATGAGTTATTTGAAAGCGCTGAAAAATGTAAAATTGCTGCTGTGCTATGTGGAAAATTTTTAGCCTTTTTTGTTAAAACGATATATTCATTCGTTTTCACTTGTGAGTGCTCCCCTTTTATATGCCACTCTTCAAAGCGAAAACCTAATACAACCGATTGCTGTTGTACTGTATTGACATGAATAAATCGAATGTAACGCTGATAATCTTCTGAAAACATGGATACATTATACGGATCAGTTTCTTGCCATTCTAACAATGCTTTACAAAATGCTGCAGGTAAATGTGGACGTAATGCTGAATAAGAAACAAAATGAACAGGTTTTCCTGAAAGTGGCTCAATCGCTTGATTTCCCGTATCCACAAATGCAGAAAGCGGTATCTTTACATCAAAAATTTTTAACGTAGTATCAAACACAAACTGACCACTTAACCGCTCAAGCTTTACAAATCCCCATTGCTTATAAAAAGCAACAAGATTACCAACAGCTAATAGTAGGCAAATAATTATAAAATGGACAACAGAAAGATTCTTTAAATACGGTTGTAATGCTGTTAATAATCCACCAATAATGATTGTTGCTGTTAAAACGATCGGTCCTTGCTTTTGAAAGCTTCGAATCTTGAAGCGAAAAGCTAGTCCGATTAGTAAGATAAAGCTCAGCAGCATTGTCAACAGCATATTTCCACCTATTACAGCTACAAAACTACTACAAATAGAACTCATTAATAATCTCGTGTTCTTTACAACAACCCCTGTTACTTTTGCCGTAAACTTGAGTATCGCTAAATTAAAAAGTGTATTAATGAGCACCAGCCATTCTCCATACATAACAGCCGCCTCCTACTTACAAAGTTAGCATGTTACTCCCACAAATATTGTCAAACAATCGCATCATTTCATTAAAATGTTTTGACAAAATACATCTTTTCCTTACACATTTGAACATAATTAATTTTTTTTACTCTTTGGCGAATAATTTTCGTTTCAACTGGATTCTTAGGGTCACCGATATTTTGGAAGCTGCAAAAAGGGGGATTTATGCGTTAGAAGGGGCAACTGTAAAAGGATATTTAAAATATGTACTTGGCTGTATATTTCACTATGGAAGGACTCTTTCCGCGGGCACTGCCTCGCTCCACTTCATATGTTTTATACCAATTCTTTAGATAATAAAAAGCTCGTATTTCACTTAATGTAAAATACGAGCTTTTTAGAAAGGTGATTGCTGATTTATCCGCGACTTTTACGGTTACGTAAAAATGCTGGTACCTCAAGCATGTCATCCTGTACATAATTTTGTTGATTTTGACGTGGTTGTTCTTGTTGTTGTACATGCACATCTTGACGTTGCTCACGAATCGGAGCTTGCTGTTGCTGTGCAGCTTGTCTATTTGTATTTAACGTCGGTCGTGTAGTATTACGCTGTTGCTGTAAAGCTTCCTCTGAGAAACCAGTCGCAATTACTGTAACAATAATTTCGTCCTTTAGATTTTCGTTAATAACAGAACCGAAAATCATATTTACTTCTTCATCTGATGCTGATGCTACAATATCTGCAGCCTCTTGTACTTCAAATAGGCTAAGATTTGAGCCACCAGTAATATTCATAAGGACACCTTTAGCGCCATCAATTGATGATTCAAGTAAAGGACTTGAAATAGCTTTCTTAGCTGCTTCTGCAGCACGGTTTTCACCTGTAGCAATACCAATACCCATTAATGCTGAACCTTTGTTAGACATAATTGTTTTTACGTCTGCAAAGTCTAAGTTAATAAGACCTGGCGTTGCAATTAAATCTGAAATACCTTGTACACCTTGTCGTAAAACATTATCTGCTTCACGGAATGCCTCTAGCATTGGCGTAGATTTATCGACAATTTGTAATAGCTTGTCGTTCGGAATAACGATTAAAGTATCAACAGACTCCTTCATGCCACCAATACCACCGATAGCTTGTGTTTGTCGTTTGCGACCTTCAAACGTAAATGGACGCGTTACAACACCGACTGTAAGAGCTCCTAAATCGCGAGCAATTTGTGCGATTACAGGCGCGGCACCAGTACCAGTTCCTCCGCCCATTCCAGCTGTAACGAATACCATATCTGCACCACGTAGAACCTCTTCTAATTGTTCACGGCTCTCTTCAGCAGCTTTTTTCCCTACTTCAGGATTTGCACCTGCACCTAATCCACGTGTAAGTTTTGTACCAATTTGTAGCTTTATTTCTGCTTTCGATAAATTTAGCGCTTGTGCATCTGTGTTTACTGCGATAAAGTCAACACCTTGTACACCATGTTCTATCATTCGATTGACAGCGTTGTTACCGCCGCCACCAACACCAATGACTTTTATTACTGCAAGTTGATCAACACTTGTATCAAATTCTAACATTTCTTTTTCCTCCCACGGTAACTCGACTCTGTATCATTCATTACGCATTCAAGATCAATTATGCCTCGGTATAATTGCGTCCGGAATCGGCTTTGTGCTGGCACAAAGAACTCCTTTCCGATTCCTTGACATCCGCCGGAGGCATTAACTTCTTTCAGCAGGTGTTTGGACATCTGCTGAAAAGTAGCTTAAATCCGCATTCATCTCTCACCACCTATAGAGGTGGGAGACTTCTGCTGAAAGAAGTTAATCAAAAAATTTATCAAATAATTTTTTTGCTCTTCCGATTACGCTTCCCTTTGACTCTGAAGGTGCAGCATATTCTTGCTTCTTAGGTGTGGCTGCAGGGGATCCTACAACTGCATATTCAATAGGCTGCGTATTAGTACTTTTTCCATAAAAATCATCTTCTAAATAGGCGTAACGAATAAGTCCAACTGCCGTCGTAAATGAAGGCTCTCTAACGCCAATATAGTCAGGTGTATATATTCTAACACGTGTTTGCAGAATCTGGCGTGCCAGTTGAGCAATTCCTTCAAGCTTTGCAACGCCTCCTGTCAAAACAACACCACCTGGTAAATCTCTAACACCTAGACGGGCTAACTCGTCGATGACTAACTCAAATAATTCTTCCAAACGAGCGCCAATTATTTCTGATATAAAGCGTTGACTGTACTGATCTGTTGAATCTGTCCCTACAACTGGTACTTCAAAGAGTTCATCATCTGATGCGTCATCATAAAAGGCATGTCCAAATTGATGTTTAATTTGTTCTGCCTGTTCTGTTGGTGTTTTTAAGACGATTGAAATATCTTTCGTGATATGATCGCCACCAACTGGAAGGACACCTGTATGTGTTAACAGTCCCTCTTCGAATACTGTGATAGTAGTTGAACCTCCACCCAAATCAATGAAAGCGGTACCTTGGTTTTTTTCATCCTCTGTTAATGCAAAAAAACCTGCTGCTAATGGTTGTAAATAGATTTCTCGAATACTTAGACCTGCACGTTCTACACAGCGTAAAACATTGTGTAAAAGTGTTTTAGAAGTTGTAATCATTGTGGCATCCATTTCTAAACGAATACCAATCATACCTCGTGGATCTTTGATTTCATCTAAATTATCCACAATAAATTGTCTTGGAATAATATTTACTAATTCACGTTCAGGAGGTATTGACATGACTTGTGCAGATTCTACCACTCTATCTAAATCATCATCTGTAATTTCTCTATTTTCACTGTTTACAGCGACAACACCTTTAACTAGTTGTAACATCGTCTGGTTAGCAGGAACACCTAACACGACTTCATTAATTTGATATCCTGTCATTCGTTCAGCTTGATCTATTGCTTTTCGAATCGATTGAACTGTTGCATCAATATCAACAATTGCACCTTTTCGAACTCCATTCGATTTTACATTTCCGACACCAATTACATGTAATTGGCCGTCGCTCATTTCACCTATTAATACCTTGATAGAGGATGATCCTATATCAAGAGAAATATATAAATCTTGCTGATTCAATTAGCTGCACCTCCTTGAAAAAATGCTCTTATTCTCATTCTATTGTAAATTCGGCATAATGTCTAAGCAAATCGAGTATTTTACTTAATTTTTCTCTCATTCTATGGAATTTTTGTTCCTTTTGTGACGTTTCTCATCTAAGCGAGTTAGTAAAATACGCCTAATAATTGCTATATTTTGGAACAGACGTACTCCAAAAGCGAAAATAGCAGCTAAATACAAATCTATTCCTAAATACACACCTAAAAAGGCTAAACCTGCTGCCAAAGCTATATTAAAAAAGAATCCTGATACAAATACTTTATCGTCATATACTTGCTGTAATTGAGCACGAATACCGCCAAATAACGTATCTAAAGCTGCTAAAACAGCTATTGACAGATAATTTTCATATATAGAGGGTATTTGAATATTTGTTAACAAGCCAAGGGCAAGTCCAAATATCAAACCTAAAAATGGTAGCCACATATATTATTCTCCTTTTTCCACCTCTGTTAAATAATCATTTGTCAATGGCTTATCAAATGCTGGGATTGTTAAATGCTCAGTTGGTTCCCCTATTATTAAATTAAAGTTATCCAAATAAAAGGAATCGATAAATGTAGAAGCTTGTAACGAATTGTACATTTTTTGAGCTTCTTTAAAAGAGCTTGTCCCAACATAAATTTCAAAGGGTGGTGAGGACAGTGGTACACTGTTCACTGTAGTCTTTCCATTTATGTCTCGAATGGCTGTCGTCTGAACAACGCGATTTCCATCTATCGAGACACTCGCTGCATTGTTTTTAAACAGAGCATTTAGTAATTGGGTTAGTAAATCAGGTGAAATTTCTTTAATTTCATACCCCATTTCAACTAATTCGGGTGCTGGTTCAACTCGAAGTATAACTCCTGGATCTGTGACTTCCGTTAGCCCGGCCTGTAGTTTTAAACGATTCAGCGTTTCATTTAATGCTGACTGTAAATTTGCTTTCTCAGATTGCTCATAGCGACCCACTACTTCATTAAGTGAGCGAATTTCTGCTAATAATGCGGAATGCCTTTGCTTCTCTTCTGCTAATTCCTCTCTTATGGCCCAAATATCTCGTGTATCTCGCTCAGCTGGTTGCTTTATGGTATTGTATTGTACCGCTATCATCAAACCGATAATAAATAGCACGATCGTTATTCGGGTAAACATATTTTTTTTCAAAATAGCCCCTCCTAGACGTATCGTAACCCCTCACAGATTTACGCCTTAGATCTTGAATTATGCAAAATTATCTATAAGCTACCTAGAGGCTATAACCAAATTTAATCTGTAAATCTTGACTAGAAATCGTTTAACTTTCTACTTTTGCTTTTGGCATTGTAAGCTTTTGATCTTCTTCAAATGATACAACAATATTGTCATTTAATAATTGATCCACAACGCCACCATTTAAGTTTAAGGCAGCTATTAATGTTGATGGATCCCCTACAGCTTCGACGACGAATGGAGCTGGATGTTGCTTACCATCAATAGTGATGACTGGTCCATTACAGCGTATATAAGAATTCGCCAAAACACGTTGACCATTAATAGCAATTGCTTGCGCACCAGAAATTTTAAGCTCATTGAGCAATTTAAAAACATGGCTTTCATGCACAATATAATCATTAGGGTTAGCGGATTTTGGATTGTAATCACCATCTTGAAGGGTAATACGTATCCCTTTTCCTTCTGCATTTAAATCACCTAACAATAAGCGTAAATCCTCTGCTTCTTCAACAAGCTTTGTATAATCTTTTTTGCTAGCGACAAATGATTTTTCATACTTACGAATTTTTTCTTGCAAAGCATTTGCCTCTTCTGATAATTCTTTATTGCGCTCTTGCTGCGCAATTAACTCCTCACGATAAGAATCCTCTTGCTCTAAAAGCTCTTTATTAGTCGAACCTGCATCTCGATTATCTTTTGCCTGGTTGTAGGAATAGCCAATGATAAACCCCATAGTTATACAAACAATAAGCAACTGAATTTGTTTTCTTGAAAAGAAATTTTCTTTGCTATTCTTTTTCTTGTTGTTCATCTTTTTTCACTTCCTGGTTGGCCCCATCTTGATCTAAATCAATATTTGCTTGGTTATACTCATTATTGAAAGGACGATAATACGAGCCGACCTCTAAATCGATAACTCCCTTCTCCAAATTTGGAATTTGTGCCACAAGTGAGGGGTAATGATTTAGCTTTTCTGCTAAAGTTTGAATAACAGCCCGAACTTCATAGCCATCGTTCATATAGAGCGTGATTGCATTAGGATTTGTCTCATTACTGTTTGTATTGACTTGAGAAATTAATGCTAATACTTCAGGGTTTAATTTTGCCAATTGCTTGACAAGCTTCTTAATTGTCTTTTCGCCAGTTATGTCGATAAATACAGGTGCATCAATCGGGATATCATCCCCAGCTTGTTCAAAGCGCTTGCCATTTTCAAGCAATGGATAATAAGTACCGTCACCAGCTAAGTAGGCAACCTTTTTCCATTCCTCAATTTCTATTGTCACGCCTTGAAGCCAATTACGTTTAACATGTGCTTCTTTCACCCATTTATCCTTTAGTAATAATTTCTCTACATCTTCTTCCTTAAATCCCCACATCGACTTCCCAGTTGCAAGAGTACTTGCCTTTAAATAATATTGTTCTTCTGCTAATCGAGCACCGTTGACTGTAATGTTGTTGATTTTACTGTAAGGAGATTGAAAATAAAGGAGTACTGCTAACACGATAAAGAAAAGTAATATTAGCACTATAAATTTCCGATTTGTACGCTTTTTTCGTCGCTTTTTTAGCGTAGGTATGCGATCTTCTATGTCGATTACTTTCTCCAAAAAAGTACTCCTCCTTTATATTTATTTCGCTAATTGATAAATAATACCTATTATTAGCCACATTGTTACTAAAGATGTTCCTCCATAGCTGATAAATGGTAATGTGACACCTGTTACAGGAACTAGACCAATTACTACTGCTATATTTAGAAATGCTTGTACGGCCAGCATTGTTATAAGTCCAATGATCGCGTAATATGATGTTCTTGTTTTAGCCCGCACTGCAAATTTATAGCCTGCATAAATCACCAGTACGAAAAGTGCTAAAATAACAAGTCCACCAAACAAGCCAACCTCTTCAAGAATTATTGCGTAAATAAAGTCATTTTGTGGTTCAGGTAAATATAAAAACTTTTGCCTACTTTGTCCAAAACCATGCCCGAAAATCCCAGCAGGACCTATAGCCATTAACGATTGTACAGCCTGAAACCCACTACCTAAAGGATCGACCCACGGATCAATAAATGCCTGAATCCGTTTTAGTCGGTATGGAGCTGTGATAATCAAGCCTACTAACCCGGCAATCCCAGCAACCATAAACATCGCATAAAGCTTTAAAGGATACCCTGCCACAAAAAACAATAAAAACACAGAAACTACGAGTATAAAAACTGAACCAAAATCAGGCTGTAGCATAATAAGTACAACAGGCAATAATAAGATCAATCCATGCCGCCAATTAATAATCGACGTACCTGTTTTATGCTGCGCTAAAATATGGCTCATATATACAATGACTGTAATTTTCGTTAGCTCTGCTGGTTGAATTGTTAAAGGACCTACGCCAATCCAACTTTGAGAACCATTCCGGACAAGCCCAATTCCTGGTATAAGTACAAGGACTAGTAAAATTAACGAAAATATATAGGCCATTTTCCAAAAGGACTGCTCTTTCAAAATTTTTAATCRAATAGTGATTAAAAACACTACAATGGCTACGGCAAAGTATAAACTTTGCTTCATATAAAACGGCATTTTTCCACTATAATGAACGGCACTCCAATAAGTACCTGCAGAATAGACGAAAATAATGCCGATTATAGAAAGCATCAATGTTGTGACGAGCAATAAATAGCTTTCTTTCCCTCTCAGTATTGCCATCCTTCCAAGTCAAGTATATTCTAAAATAGTTACAGGCTCATTACAGCTTCATTACAGCATCAATAAAAACATCGCCTCGTATTTCAAAGCTGTCATATTGATCCCAGCTTGCACATGCTGGAGATAGTAGAATAACATCGCCTTCTGCCGACATCGGCGCCGCATAATGTACTGCATCCTCAACATTTTGGGCAATGACAGTTTGTTGTACTCCACACGATTTCGCAAATTCTACAAAGCGTAGTCCTGTTTCTCCAAAGGCAACAACACCTTTTACATGGCCCATACATGGACGTAATTCTTCAAATGAATGTCCTCGATCTAAACCACCTGCAAGCAAAATAACAGGTGCTTGGAATGCATCTAAAGCACTTTTTGTAGCTAAGCAGTTTGTTGCTTTTGAGTCATTGTAAATCTTGCGTCCGCTCCATTCACGCACGAACTGAGTACGGTGACGAACTCCTCCAAACGTCGCTAAAACTTCTTCCATTTTAGCTTTGTCACAGCCGACTAAAATACAAGCTGCGACAGCTGCTAAAATATTTTCTAAGTTATGCTTACCTGGCAAAGCGATATTTGCTCGATCTAGATACGGCTCACCTTGCCAGTAAATTGTTGTGTCATCAGCACTAATACCTTCATCCGTACGTCCCTTAGAACTAAATGGTACCTTTTTAGCTTTTGATTTTGTTGCATAGCCAACAACAATCGGCTGATCAGCATTATAGATAAAATAATCGCTTTCATCTTGATTACGCGTAACACCAAACTTTGCCTCTGCATAGTTGTCAAATGTTCCATGATAGTCAAGATGCGCATCATAAAGATTTGTTAATATAGCAATTTTTGGTTTAAAAGTTTTTATCCCCATTAATTGGAAAGATGATAACTCTGTAACAATTACATTATCCTTTTGTGCTTCTCTTGCAACACCACATGCAACTGTTCCTATATTCCCTGCAATTAACGGTTCTAAACCACCGTTATTCAGCATGTCGAAAATTACTGTTGTTGTAGTTGTTTTACCGTTTGACCCTGTAATACCGATAAACGGAGCTTCACTAATTAAATAGGCAAGCTCAATTTCTGTCCATACGGGGATTCCACGGCTTATTGCATCTGCTACTATTTTATTGCTGTAAGGAATCCCAGGATTTTTCACCACTAATTCAAAGCCTTCATCGAGTAAATCCTCTGGGTGACGGCCACAAATAACCGTAATTCCCTTTTGCAATAGACCTTGCGCATCTGGGCTCTCATCAAATGGTTTTGAATCATTGACCGTCACAAATGCGCCAAGCTCATGTAATATCTCAGCTGCAGCCACACCACTTTTAGCAAGACCTAAAACAAGGACTTTTTTATGTTGTAAATCTGAAAAGTTTCTCATAAGAACGCCTCCGATAAAACTGCAATCAATGCTACTGCTAAAGCAGTTGACCAAAAGACAAGTACTACCTTCCATTCTGACCAACCTGATAATTCAAAATGATGATGTATAGGACTCATTTTAAAAATACGTTTTTTACGAAGTTTGAAACTACCTACCTGTAAAATAACGGATAATGTTTCAATAACAAACACCAATCCAATTAATAACAGTAGGAATTCTACTTTTTCTAAAACAGATACCATGGCTAAAGCTCCACCTAATGCTAGCGAACCCGTATCTCCCATAAATACCTTTGCAGGATTCGCATTAAAAAGTAAAAATCCTAATAATGCACCTGTTACCGCAAATGTAAATAAGGCGATATCAGCTTGATCTTGGAACAGAGCAATAACACCAAATGCTGCAAAGGCAATAGATGCTGTACCTGCTACAAGCCCATCTAGTCCATCTGTTAAATTCACTGCATTCGAGAAGCCAACTAACCAGAAAATTAAAAAGGCTACATAGAAAATACCAAGATCGATCGTCCAATCTGTAAATGGTATAGCAAGTGTTGTGTCAAACGATCCTACGTGTAGTAAGAAATAAGCCAAGATTGCAATGACAATTTGACCAATAAGTTTTTGAAGTGATGTTAGTCCTAAATTACGTTTAAAAACAACCTTTAAGCTATCATCTAACAAGCCGATTAACCCAAACCCTATTAATACTAATAACAATACGACGGTTTGTGTTGTAAATAAATCTAAAAAGCTACCTACACCAACAGTAGTGAGGATAATGGCAAGTAAGAAAATAATGCCGCCCATTGTTGGTGTACCAGCTTTTTTCATATGGGATTGTGGTCCCTCTTCTCGAATACTTTGACCGAACTTTAATCGGCGAAGAAGTGGAATACTAATTGGTGCCAGGATAACTGTTACTATAAAAGCAAGAGCTAAAATGGTAAGCGTTGTTGCGAGTTTCATTGAAAAATCTCCTTTAAATCTTGTTTCACTTTCTTCTTGCAGAAAAAAGCACAAACTTTCATGTATTTATTACTACCCTTCATAATAATAGTGGTTCTTTCCCATTTTTTAAAGGTAAAGTTATATTAGTTTTCTAAATAAAGATGAATGGTGCCATCTTGCTTGATAACACTATCCACTTCAGGTAGTTGATTGCCAATTTTAGTGCCTTCTCCATGCCATTCAATACGGAATGGATATTGTTGCTTGGCAATATCGTCCTTCGTTTGACCAATAAAACTTGGTACCTTCACAGTGATTGGGTCACCCCAACGATAATCCTTTTCAAGCTGTTCCTTCGATTTTTCAATGCCAACAAAAGGTGCAACATCTTCAATAATTTGACCAACGATTGGAGCTGCTACCACACCGCCAAACTGTGTTGCCTTTTTCGGGTTATCTACTGCTACATAAACGACAATTTGCGGATTATCCGCAGGTGCGAAGCCAATAAACGATACGATATATTCGCCGTCTTTATAACGGCCATTCTCTACCTTTTGTGCTGTACCTGTTTTGCCGCCGATTCGTAATCCATCTCGATAAGCTTGACGTCCTGAGCCCTTCGCTACAACAGATTCTAATGCACCTCGAACCTTTGCAGACGTCTCCTCACGAATAACCTGTTTTTTCACTTCCGGTTTAGTCTCTTCTATAACTTCTCCATTGTTAGGATTAAGAATTCTCTTTACAACATATGGCGTATAAAGCTTGCCCCCATTTACTGCTGCGGCTACTGCTTGCACTTGTTGAATTGGTGTAACGGCAACACCTTGGCCAAATGAAGTTGTGGCCTGCTCAACAGGTCCAAAAGAATCCTTGGAAAATAAAATCCCTGACGCTTCACCAGCGATATTTGACCCTGTTTTTTTACCAAAACCAAAATCTTTAATATATTGTAGTAGTTTTTCATTACCTATTCTCTGACCTAATTCAATAAAGCCTGGGTTACAAGAATTTTCTACAACTTCAAGGAAGGTTTCAGAGCCATGACCTTCACGTTTCCAACAACGTAATCTTGCTCCAGCAACCATTGAATAGCCTGGATCATAAAAAGTATCCTTCTCTAAATCCACTACATTTTCTTCTAAAGCAGCACTAAGAGTTATAATTTTGAACGTTGACCCGGGCTCATATGTCATCCAAACTGGTAAATTCCGATTGTAGATAGCAGGCTCTACCGTTTGATATTCTGCTGGATTGAAGGTAGGGTATGAGGCTAACGCTAAGATTTCGCCATTGTTTGGATTCATGGCAATCGCCATTGCTTGGTCAGCATCATATCGCTCCATAGCTTGTGACAATTCACGTTCAACGACCTGTTGTACATCTACATCTATCGTTAGCTCGACCGTTGCACCATCTTCACCAGCCTTCCAGGCGCTCTTTACATTCGGTAAATTATTCCCTTTCGCATCTGTAAAGATCCGTATTGCCGAAGAATTAGCCTGTAACAGCTTATCGTATTCATATTCAATTCCCGCTAAACCTTGTGCATCATAGCCTGTGAAACCTAAAAAACGAGATAGTAGGGTACCGTATGGATAATCCCTTGAATAATCGACACCACTATATAATCCCTCAATTTGCATACCTTGTAACTCCACTGCTTTTTCATAGGGAATATTTTTTCCTTCAGGTGCCAGCTTTACTAAGTATGCTTTTTTCTTCATTTTTTCCAAAAGCTTTTGTTCATCTACTTCCAAAACTTGTGCAATTTTCGCCGCTGCCCCTTCAATATCCTTACTTTGCGAAGGCATGAAATATAAAGTTGGCGCAAGCTTATTTGTGACAATATTTTTCCCCTTACGGTCAGTAATGTGCCCTCGCTCATTGGCAAAAGGAATTTCTCGGTCCCAATTCTCTTCGGCTTTCTGTGTCAGTTCTTTTTGATCTAATACTTGCAAGAAGACAAGCCTAACAATAATCGCAGCGGCTACAAACATAAACAATACGTATAAAAAACGCAATCGCTTTTTGGAATGGATAGAAATCCACTTCATTCGACATCACACCTTGTTTTTTACAACGTATGAAATAAAGTGGGCTTCTATTCAGGTTTATTCAGTTGTTTCACCCTCGGGTGGGGTCTCTACATCTTGCTTAAAGCTTTCAGCCGGCGTTTTCAGCTTCACGACAATCGGTGAACTATCTGAAATTACGGTACCTGCCGAGACGCTCTGACTAGCTACAAAGCCCTCTCCAACAACTTCAATTTCTAAATTTGCCATTGTCTTAAAAGCAAGTACATTTCGCAACGACCAATTTGTGAAGTCTGGCAGTGTTACGTCGCCCTCTGTCTTTAAAAACACCAAGTTACCTTTAACGAGTTTTTGAGGACCTTTTGGATATTGGTCAATAATTTTACCACCACTACCAACAATAACTGGCTGTAGACCATCATTCGTTAGCTCTACTTGTACAGCCTCAGCACTTTGACCTGTGTAATCTTGTATTGATGTATCGTCAACATGCTTTACATCTTCTGGATTAACGTTTAAATACTTTAAACTATTTAACATAACGGGGTTAAATACTTTTGAAACCGGTATAGAACCAGCATCTCCCTTTAACTTTGGCCTTTTAACGGAGACATACATAATGAGCTGAGGGTCATCTACAGGAGCCATCCCTAAGAAAGAATACAGAAATTCATTTGATCCCCATGAATATCTACCATTTCCAAGTGGAATTTGGGCAGTACCTGTTTTCCCTGCAACTTCATATTCATCAAGGATAAAGTCCTTCGCCGTACCATCCTTAACTGTTAATGTAGATGCAAGAATTTCTTTTACTTGCTTCGCTGTATCGGCTGAAACTGGTGTTCCCTTAACAATCGGCTCATGCTTTTTAATCGTTTTTCCTGTCGAAGGATCAACGATACGATCTATGACATACGGTTGCATCATTTTCCCGTCATTCGCAATCGCTGTTAATGCTTGAATTAACTGAATCGGCGTTACCGTAGAACCTTGACCGAACGTTGTTGTCACTCGTTCTACTGGATAGTTCGATAAAAGCTTACCTGATGCTTCATTCGGTAAATCAATACCTGTTTTTTTACCAAACCCAAATCGATCTAAATAGTCAAAAAATACATCCTCACCAATATGCTCTAATAAGTGTGCCATTGCAGTATTGGATGAACGTTGGAAACCTTGTAAATAAGTAATATACCCCCAACCAACTCTATTGTAATCTTTAATTACACGATCAAGGACTCTGTATTGACCTGAAGGATAGTAAGCATTTGGTTCCCAAACCCCTGTATCAATAGCCGAAGCGAGTGTGAACGTTTTCATCGTCGAGCCTGGTTCAATGGTCTCTTCAATAGCCTCGTTCAGCCATTTCATATTATCGCCTTCGCGTGTATCAGGATTAAACGTAGGTCGTTGAGACATCGCAAGGATTTTACCGGTTTTCGGATCTGCCACGATAGCTGTCATCGATTCAGGGTTATACTCCTTTTCAACCGTTGTCATTGCTTCCTCTAAAAAGCTTTGAATTGTTTTATCTAGTGTTAAATAAATGTCATCACCATTTTTCGCAGGTGTTACCATTTTTTCACTATTCGGCAATAAATAACTGAAAGCATCTGTCTCATACTCTACCTTACCGTCTTTTCCGGTTAGTTCTTTATCGTAGGTAAGCTCAAGACCCATTTTCCCTTTTGTTGTAAACGTACTATCCTTATTTTCCTCTTTGACAGTGAAACCAACTAAGTGCGAGGCAAAAATACCATTTGGATAATAACGTTTTAAATCGTTTACAAATAAAATCCCCGGTAATTTCTCCGCTTTGATTTTACTCATAATCTCATGACTTATTCCGCG
The DNA here is from genome assembly GCF_056394365.1 of Lysinibacillus sp. 10T31. Classification (NCBI taxonomy): domain Bacteria; kingdom Bacillati; phylum Bacillota; class Bacilli; order Caryophanales; family Bacillaceae; genus Lysinibacillus; species Lysinibacillus sp. 10T31. The sequence goes on along the minus strand of NZ_JBFTHS010000017.1, from coordinate 54,139 downwards.
GCCCGCACTACCAAATTCAACTTGATAAGGCTTTTCACCCTCATTATTTACCCTAGTAAGCTGTTTATAGATTTTTTCTTCATCCATAGGAATATAATCTGCTAATATTTTTGCAGTTTTTTCAGCATCTACTACATGTCGAGGTTTTTTTGCATCCGTCGTGGCTTTTTCATTGACGACTGCGATTATTCGATAACTAAGTGTATCCTCAGCGATGACTTGTCCATTTGTATCATAAATTTTCCCACGGCTTGCTGTTATTGCACTTTCTTTGCTATATTTCGCAGCTGCCCTTGCCGCAAGCTCTTGCCCTTCCACTTCACCTGTTGCCTGTAACATAAACATTCTTGAGAACAATAGAAAAAAGAGCCCTCCATAAAAAATTAATAATAGAAAGGCTCCCCATTGGAATCGAAATCTCTTTTTTTTCATTCTCCCGGCACTACCTTTACATTTTTCTCATTTTGAGTTAAACCGAGTTCTTTAGCTTTTTTCCATATGTTATCGTATGTAGAAAGTTCACTTACACGAACTGTCAAGTCAACATTCTGTTTAGTAATCTCTTCTGCTTCAGTTTCGATTTTTTGAATGTCCATGCTTGTCGTTTGAATTGCTGCTTGATTATTCAAAGCTAGTACTGATAATACAGCAACAATGCTAACTAAAACAATTAGCATTGTTTTTTCAAACTTCTGGTTCGTTTTTTTACGACGTATGATAGTGGGTTGTGGACTAGGGGGTGTTATCGGTTGTTGCACTTGCTGTTGCTGGTGCTGCCTTACACGAACTGCTGCCATTTACTCACGCCCTTTGTCGTTAATTTTCTCTACCACTCTAAGCTTTGCTGAACGAGCACGATTGTTTACTGCTAATTCTTCATCAGAAGGAAGTATCGGCTTTCTCGTGATAAGCTTTAAAGTTGGCTTCATGTCATCAGGAATCACTGGTAAATTCGGTGGTAATTCCGGTAATGACGACGCTTCCTTAAAAATAGTCTTGCATAGGCGGTCCTCCAATGAATGGAACGTAATGACACTGATGCGTCCACCTACGTTTATCATATCAATCGCATCGACTAATGAATCCTCCGCCGCGCCTAGCTCATCGTTAACAGCAATTCGTATTGCTTGGAATATGCGCTTCGCTGGATGTCCACCTTTACGGCGAGCCGCTGCTGGAATACCCTCTTTAATAAGTTCTACAAGTTGATTGGTCGTTTCAATCGGTGCCACTTTACGTGCTTCTTCGATTTTACGAGCAACTTGCTTAGAAAATTTCTCTTCTCCATAACGGAAAAATATACGTACTAAATCTTCATATGCCCATTCATTCACGACATGAAATGCTGTAAGCGTTGCCGTTTGATCCATGCGCATATCTAGAGGTGCATCATGGTGATAACTAAAGCCACGTTCTGGTGTATCTAGCTGTGGTGAAGATACGCCTAAATCATATAAAATGCCATCAACTTGCTCAATACCAAGTGCTAATAGCTCTTCTTTTAAATAGCGGAAATTCGAATGGACAAATGTCACATGCTCAATATATGGCGCCAATCGAATTTTTGCATTGTTAATAGCTGTCGTATCTTGATCGAAGCAAATTAAACGCCCTTTTTCAGATAATTGTTGTACTAAATATTCACTGTGTCCTGCCCCACCTAAAGTACAGTCCACATACACACCATCAGGATCGATGTTCAACCCATCAACTGTTTCTTTTAATAGCACGGTTGTATGATCGAACATACCACTTGCTCCCTTCAGGCCTTAACTTCATACAAAAAGTTAAAAATCAAAGCCAATCATATTTTCTGCAATTTCATTAAAGGATTGTTCCGACTCACTAAAGTAAGTTTCCCAAGCATCTTTTGCCCATATTTCAATTCGATTCGAAACTCCTAGCACGATACATTCTTTCAGAAGATGTGCATGTTGCATAAGAGTTGAAGGAATATTTATGCGCCCCTGCTTGTCTATCTCTACTTCCGTTGCCCCAGAAAAGAAAAACCTTGCGAAAGCACGTGTATCCTTTTTGGTCATCGGTAAGTCCTTTAATTTTTCTTCGAGTTTTCGCCATTCATCCATAGGATAGCCAAATAAACAATTATCAAGTCCGCGTGTCACAACAAATGTTTCACCTAAGGCTTCACGAAATTTCGCGGGCACGATTAATCGTCCTTTCGCATCAACAGAGTGTTGATATTCTCCCATGAACATGCTATTCACCCCACTTTATTAAATAATGTACCACATCCCCCCACTTTCCACCACTTTTTTTAAAAAAAACTTGACATTTTAACACTTAATACGTGAATAGGCCTTCAACGAATTATCGAATCCATGCTAAATGACATAAAAAAAGAGCTATCCTTAGTAGGATAGCTCTCTGTTTACTATTTATGTCGTCATTGTTCATCAAATCAACATTGTATTAAATTGTTAATTAGGTATAAAGTTACAAACATTGGAATTATAAATAAATTAAATAGTGGTGATTACCAATGCTATAATTTTGTTTCAGCATTTCAGTAATTAACACAGGTCCAAACTCATTGAAATATTGATAAGGATTATAAGTTCTTTCCTGGAATCCTTCATTTGGATACAACTCATTTTGTAGCGTCATAAATTTTCGGATTGTCGTTTCATGCTTGTTAAGAACAGTTTGTTCAACCTTTTGCTGTAAATACTCAAATTGTTTTAGATGATTCTCTTTATTTTTCACAAGAATTTTATCTAGTAATAGATGTTGCTCTTCTAAATAAAGTTGAAGGGCGCCATACTTTTCTAAAAGCTCTTGTTGCATCATCTGAATTTGACGCTTCGCCTCAGTATCCTGTATTCCAGCAACAAATTGTTCTTTAAGCTGTAACGCTTTCCCATCCCAAACATCAGCAACATTTAAACGATATTCACGTAACAGTTGTTCTACGTGACGTGTGACAATCGTGATATGAAGACGTGGAGCAAAAATCGGCATTTGTAAGCCTAATACCGCAAATGCATCCTTCAATGTCGCCCAGTACGCAAGCTCCCCTGGTCCACCAACAAATGCAAGCACAGGCAATGTCATTTCCTGCATTAGCGGACGCGTCACAACGTTATTACTTAACTGCTCAGGATGTTTTTCAGCAATTTCCAAAACATCTTCACGTGATAGCTTGATATTTGCAGCTAGATTGACAAATTGCTCGTTTTTTCTTTCTAAAAGATGACGCTCCCCATCTTCTACATAGAATAAATTGGCCGCTTCGTTTGTTGCCAAAATAGGATTGCCATAGCCTGCACGTTCAAGCTCTGCTTCTTTTTCTGTTACCACTCTAGCAATTTCTTCATTTTTATGAATGATACGGGTAAAATTCTCACGCTCATATTGACGGAATTTAAAGTCCGCTGCATCAATCATCAATAAACCTTCATCTTTAAACAGCAGGTTCATAAGTTGCGCAAAGAAGTCCGTAAATGTTTCACTCTTATTAAGAGTATCCACTAATTGTTCTATAAGCATTTCGGTGAATTCTGTTTCGCCCATATCCTTGGCAATCGTATTTATTAGTTGTGTCATAGATTCTTTGTTTATACTTGTTTCAGAAGCCATCGTTTTACGTCTTGAACGTTCACCGTAAACACGTTTTTTAATATCTTCACCACGTACTGTATACGTATGGTTAATTTCCTCTAAATCATGATCTTCACCAGCTATCCAAAAAACAGGAACAACCGGTCGCTGAAGTTTTACACTTTGCTCTTTCGCTAATGCAATGACCGAAATCGCCTTATGCACCGAGTAAAGAGGGCCTGTTAAGATACCCGCTTGTTGCCCACCGACAACCGCAACAGCTCCTTGTTCCAGTTGCTGCAAATGTTCATTCGCTTTCTTTGATAAACCGAACGGCTCCATAAATTGACGTATGATGGCTGTTAATTCTTTTTGATCACATGCATGCTGATCTAAATATTGCGCTCGTTTTTCAAAAGATATATCGTTATATTCGTATTCAAAAAACTCATGAATCGCAGTATTCGTCGACCAATAATCTGCTAGCAAACGATTTTTTATGGGTACTTGGATTGACTCCAGTTTCATTTAACACAAACTCCTCTACTCACTAAATCATCTTCTTACTCTTCATAAGCAAACTTGAAATAAAATAAATCCCTTTACCGATATCCTTAGAACATTTATTCAACATGACATCCCAAGATTCAGAAAAACATAATACGATTTTTGTCAGATACTCAAACGTTGTCGTACATTGGAATTTTATTTAATTTTTTGCACATATAGAGTTATTAATAAAAAAACAATATTTAATGCTATTATTTTAACGCTTATGGCTTCAACATGAAAAGAAAATGCTTAGACATCCTGTAAATATTCTATAACAGATCGAATAACACCTACTATACAAATAACAATATACGCAGTACTTAGTACTAAAAATTGAAAGCGCCAAATTTTCTTAAGTAGCGATTTCACTTCAATTTCTTTTTTCGTTCGCCAATCAATATATGTAAAAATCATTGCCATCATTATCGCCAACGTTACTAATAGCGCACTAACATTGACATTCCACAGTACACGAATTGCTAGTGGTACTGAAAAAAACAAACACAATGTTGTCAAGTCCGATGCCACTCCAAAAGCATGAGTGCCTCGAATTTTAACCTTCCGACTAATTAAATAGACAATCACAAAAAGGAGGATCGGACAAAAAATAACGATACTTATAATTATATGTAAAATTTCTTTCAACGTCTTTCACCGCTCTCCTCTATCGCAAGTACTTGGTGATATAAAGTGCGTAAAGTAGGCAAATCATGACCATTTGCTAGAGCTTTTTCTAGTATTACTCCTACAATCGTGTCAATTTCACTTTTTCTCCCGTGAATCCGATCCGCTAGCATAGATGATGTATTACTTGCTGTTTTTTCACATAACTCTATCACCTTGAAAAAAGGTATGGCTTGTTCTATGCCTTCAAAAGCATCCGTTAATTCTTGATAGATAGTTTGCATTAATAAAAACGCTTGCTTATTCGTTACTAACTCTCCATTCCTCACTTGCAATATTGCCGTTAATGGATTAATCAAGCAGTTAAATACCGCTTTCTCAAATAACATTTGTTCAGCATTAGCAACCAACTCAAGCGGATACAAGGGATTTTTTAATTGTAACAAATCGTTAAACACATCACTGTTCCCTCGTTCTATCGCAATTTTACAAACACCTACACCTCTATGTTGCACGGTTGACTGATCTATCATTTGAGCACCAAATGACACAGAGCAAAAGGCAATATTTTTTTGTGGCAAACGCAGTGCTTCGTCAAAATGTGCTAAACCATTTTGCATAAACAACAACGAAACTGTACTTGGCAACGCACATAATTGTCCGTAAAGCTCTTGTAATTGACCGTACTTAACCGCAATTACAATTAAATCTTGCTGTGGTAGTTCCTTTAATTTCGTAATTGAAGTAACTTTTTGCACAGTTTTTGTTCCATCAACATTCACTCGTGTTAAATAATTTGCATTAAGTTCCTCTGCTTGTCCCTGCCTTCTTGCAACCAACGTTACAGACATACCAGACTCAGCTAAAAAACTCGCCGTTAACTGACCTACAGCCCCCGCACCAATAATCGCTACATCCACAATACATTACACCTCCCACATTTATAATGGACGATCTCCATAAGAGAACGCCCTCCTAAACAGTTCTACCACAATTACATCTTAGCCGCTACCGTCCATCATTCATACGTTCTTTTTTGCCCCTCACTACAGAAGGAGGTGCCTTAGAAATCGTTCTAAGGCACCTCTTATGCAGGTTATTTTATTATACAGGATTGACTAAGTGTTTACGATAATATTTGAGGGGCAGTTAATCTCACACCTAACCCCTTTGCTTCTACTGAATTTTCAGGTGTGAGGTTTGTACGTGACGCTACGCTTTCGGTACAAATAAGTTTGTTCCTGACACTTCGCTTCCGTTACAGATAAATTACTGCTCGTTAACTCGGCTGTTGAAACACTTAGCACAGCATGCAGCATTATGTTTTCGTACAAGTTTACATTTTTTCTAAGTACCTCACTAACTTTCGTCAACTTCCTTATTTTAATCTTTCATTAAAGAATACCCTTGTTGCAACCATTTCACTAGTTTATCGTGCTCATTTTGTAATTCACGGTGCCTTACTTCGAGACTTTGATAGGCTTCTGTTAATTCATCGAAACTTGTTAATGCCAGTTTCAAATGGCTCCGCATAGATTGTTGCGGTTGATTTCGCACAGCTAGTAGTGACTGACTATATTGACTACGTAATGTTTTATTCCAACGGAAACCACATGCTTGTTTTGTACGACCTAGTTCAGCAGCAGCCAACTCAAAAGCTTCTAGCTGTGTTTTGCCATTTTGCACATTATGCAACACAATTTCTGCTAATCTTTCATCGTCTTCCTTTGTCCATTGATCTTTTCTTTTTTTCAATTCCATAATCTATCACCCTCGCATTTTTTACTACTATATGCGTGCGCGAGCAAAATAGAATCATCGAATTAAAAAAGACAGTGATTATGTTTTGTTATAATCACTGCCGTTATACATTATTTATTGTTTTTCTTTGTTAGGAAATTAGCAACTGCCTCGTGGTGAGCTTCACTTTCCCACAATTTCGCACATGTACGAACTTCCTCCATAACACGTTCATACATATTACGCTCACGCCACTTACGAAGCTCAATTTCTTTATAAGCCTTATGAACAGAAGGATGAATTTTACGCATATGTTCGATAAAATCATTCAATGCCGCTTCTTTTGAACCTTCAAAAACGCGCATTGCCCAACCAATCTCATATAGTAATTCCGCTGGATAAGGCTTCGCATCGACTAGCATCTTCATCGCACGATCATGGCGTAATCCTCGTTCGAATAAGTATGTACCGCCTCCCCAGCCGCTCGTAATTGCTAATGTCCCCTGTATAAAACCACACTTCGCGTGACTTGCCACTAGACGAAAATCGCAAGCTGTTGCAATTTCACAGCCTCCACCAACCGCTGTTCCGTTAATTAACGCAATCGTTGGCACTGGCAACGTTGCAAGGTCGTATAATATTTCGCCCATCTTACCCAACATCCCAAACGCCTCATCCTCTGTTTCGAGCGAATGGAATTCAGATAAGTCCCCTCCAGAGCAAAATGATTTATCCCCTACTCCCGTTACGACTAAAAAACGAACATCATCATGATTTCGAATATATGTAATGACTTCTTGTAGCCCATCCATAACCTCATCATTCACCGCATTCCGTTTTTCTTCTCGATTAATCGTAAACGTCATAATACCTTCTTTGTTATCAATTATGTAAGCCATACTATTTCCCCCTTTGTCCCGATGGATAAATTGTATCATACAATTATTATAGTACTATATATCTTTTCGCCATTACCGAAAGATTCCGTCTTATCAATTATGCCTCGGCATAATTGAGTCAGGAATCGGCTTTGTGCTTGCACAAAGAGCTCCCTTCCGATTCCTTGACATCCGCCGGAGGCTTTAACTTCTTTCAGCGGGTGTTTGGACACCCGCTGAAAGAAGTTAAAACCAACAAAAAGGCTAGTAAAGAGCCATGGTCTCTCTACTAGCCTTTTAAGTGAGCAAACACTGTATTATTTGCTTACTACTTCTTTACCTTTGTATTGTCCGCAAGCTTTGCAAACACGGTGTGATAATTTTGCTTCCCCACAGTTTGGGCAAGCTACCATACCAGGTACAGATAGTTTGAAATGCGTACGACGCTTTCTTTTTGCAGTTTTAGAAGTTCTTCTAAATGGTACAGCCATTGATGGCACCTCCTTACAGATCGTCTATTCGTCTGTTTGATCAAAATACTTAGCTAAATTAGCTAGTCTTGGATCCACTTTTTGTGTGTCAGCTTTTTTGTGTAGTTCAACGTCTTCATCTGTTGCGTAAGACCAGTTTTTACCACCTTGCACTTGTCCTTCGGAATTTTCCTTGAACACTTGCAAAGGTACTTCAAGAAGCACTAACTCCTCGAGAACTGGCTTCATGTCGATTACTTCACCATCAAGATAGTGAATTTCTCCGTCATCTTCCCCTCGTTTATCCTCGTCAATCCAGCTGAAAACTTCAACTGTCTCAACTTCGATAGGAAACTCAACATCTTCCCACGTGCGTGCACATGGTAGTGTTAACGTCGCTGTCACAGTTAGCTGACATGTCATTTGCGATGCACCGAAAGTACATAGCCCTTTTACATGAACGGGCGAAATTGCTCGAATATCCTGGTTTCGCTCCATCACCTCGTCCAGTTGGACATAGGCATCGATTGGCATCCCGTTTTGGCGGTATTTAGATAATTGATGAATTGACCATTTCATTCGTTTAATCACCTCGAGACAACAATGTTGATTATATAATGTGTAAAAATAGATGTCAAGATAATTTCTTGTCACCACAATAAAACCCACCTATAATTATATATTATAATAAGTGAATTTGCTCCAAATCGTTCTATAATAAGCAAAAGGCTCCAAATCTACAAGAACGAGAAGCAAATGATATTGATAAAGGGGGCTTAAATTTGCAAGCAGTCGGAATAGTTGTTGAATACAATCCTTTTCACAACGGACATGCCTATCATATGGAACAGGCAAAAAAAGTAGCACAAGCGGATATTGTTATCGCAGTCATGAGTGGGGATTTTTTGCAACGTGGTGAACCAGCCATGGTCGATAAATGGACACGCACAAAAATGGCTCTCGCTGGTGGTGTTGATATAGTCATTGAACTACCCTACGTTTATAGTACCGCACCTGCAACTGATTTCGCAAAAGGAGCAATTTCCTTACTATCTGCAATTGGTTGCGATTCTTTTGCCTTTGGAAGCGAAGATGGTTCCATTCAACCCTTTATGAATACGTTTCAGCTCATTAATAGTAATCGCACTGAATATAACACTCTTATTAAAGAAAGCCTTAAAACGGGTGCAAGCTATCCTAAAAGTCTACATTACGCCTATGAACAGCTTTCTCAAAAGTTCCCTGCAACATACATTGATTTGGGCCAACCAAACAATATACTTGGTTTTCATTATATTGAGGCTGCTATAGCTCTAGGCAGTAACATTAAACCTTTAACGATTCCTCGCATTGTTGCAGGTTACCATGACGCTTTGCAAGAAGGGGCATCCATTGCTAGTGCCACAGGAATACGCAAGGCTCTAGCAACAACCAACACTCTACAAGGTGTACAAGATTTTCTCCCTAAAGCATCGTTTGATTATTTAGCCGAATGGCACGAAAAATATGGTGATTTTGCAAGTTGGGAAACTTTTTGGCCATTTTTACAGTTTACACTTATTCGCCACACACCTCATGAACTTACGCGCTACGCTGAAGTATCAGAAGGCATTGAGAACGCTCTAATTAAAGCAGCGAAAACGAGCCATTCATTCAGTAGCTTTATGGAGAAAATCAAATCAAAACGCTATACTTGGACGCGACTTCAACGTATGCTCACACACATTTATACTGGGTTTACAAAGGAACAGTTGCGAAGCTTTGACGCTCCATCTAGTATACGTTTACTTGGTATGAGCAAGAAGGGACAAGGCTATTTAGGAATGCATAAAAAAGATATACCTTTACCTTTAATCAGTCGTGTAGCAGCTATGGATGATGCTATGCTTGCTGTAGATATTCATGCAGCAGAGGTATACAATCTAAGTGTAGAACAAGGAACAAAAGAACATAGTCTTTCCAAAGATTATCAAACACCACCGATTCGTTTTTAAGTAACGAAAAAGGATGCCAGAAATTCTTCTAGCATCCTTTTTTGCTGTTGACAAACAAAATGGTCAAGAAATGTCGTGGCGCTTTAAATGAGGGTGATTTCACTTACTTTCCTGTGAGCGAGCGTTGAGCTAAAAGGATTCACTCACAGTTTTGTGTGTGAATCCTTTTGTTCTTCTGAAGGTGGATGTCGATAAAAATTAAAAGTTAGGTGATAAAACGTGAAAGTTGGTAGATAAAATTTAAAAGTTGGGCGATAATTCCTGAAAAGGTCCCGTTCAAACTAAAAAGTTGGAGGTCATTTTGTTAAAACGTAAAAGCGGCTCATCGGACGCCCCCAGGAAGCTTTGCTCTACGCGAAAGCGATGCGGCAGCTACAAATGTTTTCCGTAGCGAAAGCAAAGTGACAGCTACAAATGTTTTCTGTAGCGAAAGCAAAGCGACAGCTACAAATGTTTTCTGTAGCGAAAGCAAAGCGACAGCTACAAATGTTTTCTGTAGCGAAAGCAAAGCGACAGCTACAAATGTTTTCTGTAGCGAAAGCGATGCGGCAGCTACAAATGTTTTCTATAGCGAAAGCGATGCGGCAGCTACAAATGTTTTCTGTAGCGAAAGCGATGCGGCAGCTACAAATGTTTTCTGTAGCGAAAGCGATGCGGCAGCTACAAAGCGCCCAGTCGGAACGGAAATCAACCCCACGCTACAGAAAAAACTTTATTTCGGCTGTAACTGTTTTAAATATTCGATTGCATCATCAACAGTTTTAACCGGAACTATTTTCATTTTTGTTCCAATATCTTTAGCAGTCTTTACTGCTGTATCATAATTAGATTCCAGATCAGGATATTTAGCTTTCATTTCTGGAGTAATTTCATCGTCTGGTGCAAAAAAGATTTCCATACCATCACGATCAGCAGCAATGACTTTATAGTCTATTCCACCAATTCTTCCAACAGAGCCATCAACCAGCATTTCCCCTGTCCCTGCAATAGCATAACCTTTCGTTAAATCTTCTTCGAGAAGTTGGTCTAAAATTTCTAAGGTAAACATTAACCCCGCAGACGGACCTCCAATATCCTCCGTTTTCATAGACACATCGGGATTTGTTTCAATCGATTTACTTTCAGTATAAGTAATACCTAACCCTGCCCTTTTCTCTTCTGATTTAGGGATTTCCTTTAAGGTAATCGTTACTTCTTGTTCTTTTGTATTACGTTTAAATTTAATTGTCACCTTATCTCCAAGTTGCTTTGGCTTTAAAAGATCTACCAGCATTTGTTGGTTTCTAATTTTTTGCCCATCAACTTCAATAATTTCATCTCCAGCTTTCAATAAATTATCCGAAGCACCGCCGTCTAGGACATTTAATACAAAAACACCGTTAAAGAGAATTTTTGTTTGAAGGCCAGCCCTTTGAAAAGCTACATACTTTGCATTAAATTGAGAATCAGACATTAATTTAAACTGTCGAACATTATATTCCTCTTCATCCTCTAATGGATTTCGAACTTGGTCAATATCCATTAATTTTTGATATTTTTGAGTTTTCGCCCACAAATATGAAAAAGGTGTAGCTTGTTGCATAGCCACCGTCATTAAACTCAAGGATCCTTTATCATTGTTGTGGCTATTTTCAACGTTAACAAATTTACTAACATCATAAGCACTTCCTGGCTTCATGATATAAGCGTCTAGTCGGTACAACATTAAAAAACAAATCACGACTAATAACACTGCATAAATACTAATTTTTTTCTTCAAAGAAAAACACCTCCTAGGACGCTCGCAAAACCATACGTTCATGTTTTTGCCTTTTTTACATATATTGATTTTAGCATTTGCCTATGTGAATGACAAAAAGTTGAAACGAGATGATAACATGTATGCGATAATTCAAATAGCGATTTGCATAGTTCTTATTCTATTACTCTTGTTATTCCCACAAACTGCTCATAACGGTACTGATTTAGGTTTAAATCTTTTTATGGAGGCCCTTTTCCCGTATTTACTACCTTACCTTATTTTAACGCAATGGCTTCTCCGTTTAACGGCTCCTATGAGAACGAAAACAAAAAGAGCTTCTTTATACGTACAAGCCTACATTATTAGCGCACTCGGGGGATATCCATCTGGAGCAACAACAATTGTTTACTTAAAAAACAGTGGGCAACTACATCCAAAAGAAGCAAATTTTTTATTAGCCGTATGTCACGCACCAAGTCCCCTTTTCGTGCTAGGCTTTGTAAGCCTTGATTTATTAAACAGTAATACGTTCGGATGGATGTTTTTATGTTTACTACATAGTTTTAATATTTGTTGTTTAATAACTGGTTACTTCCTATTTCGTAAAACGGATCCTCCTAGCATCTCCATACACAATACGCCTTTGCATACAGCACCATTTTCTGAAAGTATTAAAGAAACAGCACCGACAATACTATTAGTTGGAACTACAATAATTTTTTTCACTACCATCCAGACGATTGTCCAACAAGGCTTAGATTCACTACTACCTAAGCTTCCCTATACAGCTGAGCTTTCCATAGCCGCAATTCTTGAAGTTACAAATGGTCTTAAAATGACCGTCTCAGCTTTTCCAAATCTTCCATATTTACCGTTACTAGTTGTTATGTTGTTAACAATGCAAAGCATAAGCATCCACTTACAAATATTCGTAATTGCGAAATCAGCCAAACTTTCCGTTCGACCATATCTAAAATTCCGCCTACTTAGCATAATCATTGTACCCACTATTTATGCTCTTTTTTTCTTAAAATAAATAATCATCTTTAGAGTAAAGAATGGATTTTTTGGAGTATGCATAGCAGAGGAATTCAATCACTTGTTCGCTCCTATAACCTTCCACAAATAATTGCAGAAAAAATTATGATAATTCCTAAAACCATTTTTTATCAAACTAACCAGAAGCTAGGGTAATATCACGTCAGAAAAGCGCGAGAAATCAACATTTCTAAAAATGATTTCTCGCGCTTTTTAAGACTTTGGCCAGTTTTGTCCCAGCCTCACTTTTTTAGTTTTTTATCAATTATGCGTCCGGAATCGGCTTTGTGCTTGGGCCGCACAAGCACCGACACGATGTCGGTCATTTCGGTAATGCCACAGGACGTGGCGTTTTTATCGATGCAGGTCAGTTAGCCGTTATCGCATCGAGCGATAACGGCTAACATCCTACCTTTCCGATTCCGTGACATCCGCTGAAAGAAGTTAAAAACTATACTTTTCTTTTAAAGCTTCTACAACACAAGCAGGAACAAGCTCGCTAACATCACTACCGTATTTCGCGACCTCTTTAACAATACTCGAGCTTAAGAATGAATATTGATTTTTTGTCATGATGAAAAACGTTTCAATGGTTTCATCTAGAAAACGGTTCATCGAAGTAATTTGCATTTCGTATTCAAAATCCGAAACAGCACGTAAACCACGCACAATCGCTTTTGCTTTTTTTTCCTTAGCATAGTCTATTAATAGCCCCGATGAACTTTCAATACGTACATTCGGCAATGATTTAGTAACTTCCGCCATTAAAGCCATACGCTCTTCTACTGAAAATAACGGCTGCTTGGATGAATTATTTAAAACAGCAACATAAACTGTGTCAAAAACATCTGCCGCCCTTTTAATAATATCTAAGTGACCAAATGTCACCGGATCAAAACTTCCAGGAACTACAGCAATCTTCTCTGACAACTCATTCTCCCTCTTCCTCTATGCAACGATCAATTTTCAGGGGCGTTTAGACACCCTCTGAATGAAGATAAACGGATATAATCGTTCCGCCATATGTTTCTTGTCTTTTTAATACAAAGTCCCCAAATCTCTGTGGTAATTCTACTTCTTTTGCATGCTCACATAAAATAATGCCATCATGTTGAATTTTATCATTGTCGACAAGAATCTGCACTAAGTCATAATATTCTTTGTGATGATATGGTGGATCTAAAAATACTAATTTAAACGTTATATCGCGTTTTAATAACGCTTTCACAGCACGCTTCGCATCTATACGAAAAAGCTCAGAGCAATCCTCGTAACGACATTTTTTTATGTTTTCCTGAAGCACTTGGAACGCCTTTGCATCCTTTTCAATAAAAACGGCGTGCTCAGCCCCTCTACTTAAAGATTCGATACCTAAGCCACCGCTCCCTGCAAATAAATCGAGCGCTATGCCTCCATCAAAAAAAGGACCAATAATATTAAATATAGATTCCTTTACTTTATCAGTTGTAGGTCTCGTCGTGTTCCCTGTAATCGCCTTTAACGGCATCCCTTTACGTTCTCCTGCTACAACTCTCATAGGTAAACCACCGTACTTTCTTATTCCATATATCAATTTCGCCTTGGCGTAATTGTTGTTGCTGTCGCTTCGCTTTCGCACAGAAAAAACATTTGTTGCTGCCGCTTCACTCTCACTAAAAAATAGGCTGAATGGAGATAAAAGCATTTTTGCAGCGAAAGACGAACCTCCGCTGCAAAAAAATTATTCTTGTTCTTGTGTTAACATCTTAATATTGATACGACCATCACTTTTTTGTAATTCTACTAAAAATAATCGTTGTAGCCAAGCTTCTTCAACATAATAATTATTGGCAATTTTAATAATCGGTTCTGAAATAGTCGAATATCTACGTTGATTAAATACATAAAACCCAGGTTCTTTCGGGAATCGGAAGGTGCGATTATCACTATTGATATAATATCCATTTTCACCTTCACTAGCAGTATAGCCTAGATAAGGTAACAATTTATCAGCATTATATAATACTTGCCCTTCATAAAGTATTACATGAACATCTTCTCTCAATACGTCATTCACGTAAACACTTCGATCATCCTCGAATAATAGTGGATATGTGCCATTTTCTTTGGCCGTATTCAACTTAAAATAGGACGTTTTTGCATCTAATACCTCGGATAAAAGATCGTCCATTGAAGCAGGGGAAATCGGCTCTTCCCCAAGTCTATTCAAAGCTTCCTGCCATGCCAACTCTTGATTAGCTGTCATATATTCGTTTAACGTCTTCACTATTTTCTTCGCTTTATCTGAGCCAATCGTATCCTTCACTAAATAGGATGCCACCACTTCCGGCAACCATGTTGGTGAATCTTTAAACTTATATTGCGACTTTATTTGCGACAGTATAACTTCCTGTTCAACAGCTTGTTCAGTTAGCTCTGGCAAAAATAAAAGTCGGTCATCATGTTCTTTTACTGGATTCTTTTCTTGAATAATAGCAATATGTTGATCATTCAAAAACTTAAAATTCTCCAATGATTTCAAGAAATCCTTCGAAATAGTTCCCGGGGCATAAATAGACAACACAGGAGTTTGCTCTTGTACTTTTAAATTTCCCGATTGCCAATAAATATCACGAACTGTACCATATCCACTAAACATTGTATAGTTAACAAGCGATAGTTTTTGCTGACCTACTAAAGGTAAGCCCGTTATCCATTGACCAGCAATTTTACTATCAGTTGAAATATGTACAACAGAATAAGATGATTCCCCATTCGTTAATGTGGCGAAAACATTTTGGATGAGCATTTTATCTTTTAAGCCACCCTTAATTGGAATTATGTATGAAACAGATTGTGATTTAGTCTCTCCTTTATTAAAATATGAGACTTCTTTTGATAAGCGATTACAGCTTTTTTCGTTATCGATAAAGCAACTAGGATTTACCGCATTTTCTGGCCACTTTATCTTCACTTTTTGGTTGGGTAAATTTTTAAAATGTTGACGAATATCCAAGCTATTTTCTCGATAGACAATTTCTATCTCTTGTGAATAACGGAATTCGCCATTGCCTGTCTCTAAGTCAGACGAATAAGCATGGTACTGAAAAAATAACGTTCCGGTAATGATTAGTGCTAGAATGGAAAAAAAACTCATTGCAAATTTCATGTGCTTGACCTCCCGCAGCATGATACTATGTGTATTGGAAAGGATGTGCAATTTTTATGCCACAACAATTTATAGAATTAGGTGAGGGCTATGGTGATGTTTATGAGCTACTTGAAATAGTGAGAACCAATCAAGATCGCTTCCACCAAGCCTTTATACTAACATCCACTAAAGAAGAAAAAAAGGTTGCCTCTTTAGCAGTCGCTTTAAAACCAGTCGGTGAAAGTAAATTCATGCCGATTTATATTTGTCGAGAAGGCATCCCTTATAATGAAGAGCAGCCTTCACAGCGACAAAAAATATTTGAAGAAAGTATTAAACGACTAGATAGAAAAGCGGTTGTTGTAGAAATAAAGCACTCTTCTATATTTTCGGAATCAAAACTATTTTATCAATACTTGATCGGAATAATGAGACTTCATCACTATATTCCGGCGTTAACATAGTATTATAGACCTGCTTTATAGTCATATTCTTTCGCTTTATCTGGTTTTGCATTTTCATACTCAGTTTTAACAAATGGACGATAAGACTTTACAACGTCTTTCACGAATGGAAGGCGTTGTAGTTTTGTTGTCATTGATTCAATTTCCTCTCGCTCGCAATAAATTACTACATATTTTTGCCTCCGAGAAATATAAAGAACATGACCATACTTTCGAAGAGACTTCGCATGTTTTAATTGATGGACGTAAACGATTAGTCCTTGGCGTTCGTTCATAGTATTCCCCTCATTTCTTACATAAAAGAATACCATAGACCGGAAAATGATAGCAACAGAGTTTAGCTGACAGAACGCTCAATTTTCCGTTATAATGGAAAAGCATACAACGTTAACTAAGAGTTTTACATTCACTTATGCAAATTATAGAGTACTAGAATTTTTTGTTTGCTTACTGAAAAATCAATTATGCCTCGGCATAATTGCGTCCGGAGGCTTTGGGCCAACGGGATGTTGGTCACTCAGTCGTGTATTTTTGCTGTCGCTTCGCTTTCGCACAGATAAATTGCCACAGGATGTGGCGTTCTTAGACTGAGTTCCTCTATTTCAGCAGGTGTTTGGACAACCACTGAAAAGTAACTTAAATCCGCATTCATCTCACCACCTATAGAGGCGGGAGACTTCTGTACCTGTCGCTACGCTTTCGGTACAAAAGAGATCTGTAGCTGACGCTTTGCTTTCGCTACAAAAAACATTTGTAGCTGACGCTTTGCTTTCGGTACAAAAAACATTTGCTGAAATAAGTTAAAAAGTGAAATTACCAGTACTATTTATATCATTTTAATTGTTAAGGAGGACGAATATGGGTAAGAAAACAAAGATTGCGCTTGCAATCGCAGCGGCAAGTGCAGCTGCTTGGGCAGGTAGTAAAGCTATTTCTAAACCTCAACAACGAGAAGGTAAACAAGCATTACAATTTGATCACCCAATTATTCTCGCACATCGTGGCGGTGCTCATTTAGCACCTGAGCATACGATGCCTGCTTTTGAAAAAGCCGCAAAGTTAGGTGTTGATGGCTTTGAAATAGATATTCGCTTAACCAAAGATGAGGAAATTATCGTTTTCCACGATGATACTGTTGATCGTACAACAGATGGCTATGGACTTGTTGCAGACATGACTTTAGCAGAAATAAATGCATTAAACCACGGTTATCAATTTGAAGATTTAGATGGAGAATTTCCTTATCGAGATGAAAAAGTAGACGTTGTCACATTACGTGAACTTTTAGAAACTTATCCAAATTTGTTGGTAAATATTGATATTAAAGATGCACCAGATACGTATGAAGGAAGTTTAATGCCATCTAAACTATGGCGTTTAATTGAAGAGCTTGGTACTGAAAATCGAGTAGTAGTCACAAGCCTTTACGGTGAACAGATCGATCGCTTTAATTTATATGCACAAAATCAAGTAGCGCTCGGTGCAGGTGATTCAGATATTCGTAAAGCATTTGCTTCTTTCTCAAGCCAATTTGGACACTTATATCATCCAAAGGTAGACGTATTCCAGATACCGCCTAAATCAGGAGTAATTACACTAGAATCTCCGAAGTTTATCCAGTTTTTGAACAATTTAAACATCCCTGTTCATTATTGGACTATCAATGACATAGCAACAATGAATAAATTAATTCACAACGGAGCAAAAGGTATTATTACAGATCGACCTGATATTGCAGTAGAATTACTACAAAAATAACTATAATAAACCGGAGGCTAATTTCCAGTTTATTATGGTTAACACATTGATTGGTGAGGGCCATCTTTTAACAGCCCTTACCTTTTATTAATTTCTCTACCTATATTATTAGCAGCTACAGGGGATAAACCTAATTCTCTTGCCCACACAGAAAGCTACCCTATACGATGAATTTCATGTGCAATATCATGGTGTTAAAATCCCATTTTTTTGTATAAGCATTTGTATCCTAAGAGACCTTTACCCATTCATTTTTTCAGCAGAGTTCATCTCAAATTTACGCCCGATTAGTAAAATCTAATAAACAACAGGGCTGAAGAAAACCCCACTGTTTAAAGTTTTGCTTTATTGTAGATGATGTAATACCGCATCCGTTATATCACGTAATGTCGCTTTTCCTCCCAAATCACCTGTTTTAATACCTTCTGCTAATGTTGCTTCCATCGCATTCAGCACTTTTGTACCAAGTTCATGATACCCTAAGAAATCAAGCATCATTTTACCTGTCCAAATTTGTCCAAGTGGATTTGCTATCCCTTGTCCTGCAATATCAGGAGCAGAGCCATGGACTGGTTCAAACATAGATGGATATTGTCGTTCTATATTTAAATTTGCAGCTGGAGCAATTCCGATACTCCCCATAATTGCACCACCTAAGTCGGTTAAAATATCCCCAAATAAATTGGATGCAACAATGACATCAAAGTTTTCTGGCTTCATCACTAAAAAGGCAGCTAAAGCATCAATATGATTAGATACTTGTCCTATGTTCTCGTAGTCTTTACCAACTTGCGAAAATACTTCATCCCAAAAAGGCATACTGTATGTAATTCCATTAGATTTTGTGGCACTTGTAACATGCTGGCGTCGAGTTTTTGCCATTTCAAATGCATATCGCATTGCACGTTCTGTTCCCTTCCTTGTAAAAATAGCATTTTGGATAGCAACTTCATCCTGTCCACTATGTATTCTGCCACCACTCTCAGCATACTCTCCCTCTGAGTTTTCACGTATAACAACAAAATCAAAACCATTTGGGTTACGTAAAGGTGAAGGCAAACCTTGAAGTAGCTTTGCTGGACGTACATTAATAGATTGCTTCATCTCACGGCGGATTTTAATAAGTAGCCCCCATAATGAAATGTGGTCTGGTACTAAATCTGGCATACCTACAGCACCTAAAAAGATTTGATCGTAACCTTTTAAAATTTCAATACCATTATCAGGCATCATTTTACCTGTCTCTAAATAATAATCACAACCCCATGGGAATGTTGTCCATTCAAATTGAAAGCTGCCATCTAATTGAGCGGCTTTATCAAGAACTTCTATCGCGGCTGGTACAACCTCTTTACCAATCCCATCTCCTGGTATAACGGCAATTCGATAAGTCTTCATCTGTTAATCCTCCTTTAATTTCTATAACGCCTATGCAATTACTATACAATTTCTCCGCAGCAATTACACCCTGATGTTTATGGCTGTCACTACAGTAACATCGTATAAAAAAAGACTGTATAGAAACTCACACGAGTTTGCATACAGTCTTAGAAAAAGTATTACCTTGTTTATGCAGAGCAAGAGCAAGAACCGCCTGAGCCACATCCTCCACCACATGAAGAACCTGATGCAAAGAACGGATTACTTACAGGAACTTTTACCGCTTCTGAAACAGTTTTCCCTATAAGTAAGCTTATTTGATCAAGTAAATCTTGAAAATCGTTCTCAGCAATTCTTAAAGCTGAAACCTTTTCGTTTAAATCGAGTGCGCGCTTTTGCTGACGAATCGATTTCATAATTGTATGATAGTCCGGATGATACTTTCCGAAACGTTGTACATCTTCATACTGCTCTTTCATGCGATTAAATGCATAAATAGCTTCGACTATTTGGACATCGCTATATACAGCATCATATGCTTGCTGTAGCATTTTAGCAGGCTCAGAGGAAAGAATCATCTCACAAAGCACATCGGCCTCATCCAAAATGATTGCCCAGTCAGAGGTCATCATCATTTTTAATTCCCCCAATCTCTTTCCCATCATAACAGATTTTATGGTAATTTTACATTATTGATATTTTTAAATGAAGGAGTTTTTAAATTGGTGCCATCGTCTAAAGAAGAAATAGAACAATTACTTTCAGAGATTTTACAACATAGTACAGCTGAAGATGAGGAAGTTTTACTACATTTATTGTCTGGCCTTCGCGATAAACAACAAGGTATTCATCGACGTTATATTAATGCTGCCTTACACATGGTTGGCAAATTTGAGCCTGAAGTTAGCGAAGTCCGCATTCCCATTACACCTGTTATCCATAATACCATTAAGGTACCACACGGTGGGATTATTGCAACAATTGCAGATGCAGCAATGGGAGGACTTGCTTCGCGTTCAGTACCAGAAGGCTTTAATGTTGTCACAACAAATATGAATATCTCTTATATTGCTACAACAACCAACAAAGAACTGATTGCTCGTGGACGTTTCGTGCATAAAGGGCGTCAGACACTTGTGATGGAATGTGATATCGAGGATGAAACTGGACGAAAACTTGCTATTGCAACTGGTTCTTTCTTTGTCATTCAACGCCGTCCTTAGTCATAAGATTTAAAAAGTAATCTCGAATACATTGTTGATCGGAAAAAGGGAATTTTTGATTTTTTATTTGTTGGGTCTGTTCATGCCCTTTTCCGGCAACAAGTACAATATCACCTTTTTCTGCCTTCGCTAATGCTTGATGAATAGCAATTTTCCGATCTAGATAGATTTCATAATATTGCTGCTCAGTAAAACCAGCAATAATACTTTCATTAATTAAAATCGGATCTTCATCTCGTGGATTATCAGTTGTTAAAAAAATAACATCCGCATACTTACTAGCTACTGCTCCCATCGCAAAACGTTTCGCCTTATCTCGATTTCCACCACAGCTAAATACAAGGTACAAGGTTTTCGAGCGATCAAAAGTTTGCAGAACAGCCTGTAATGCCTCTGCAGTATGTGCGTAATCTACGTACACATCAATACCAAATGGATTGTCTATTTTCTCAAGTCTTCCTTCTGGTAGCCTTAACAACCACATATGCTCTGCTATTTCTTCAATTGAGAAACCTAGGCGCCATAAAGTCATCAACGCAGCTACAGCATTTTGTACATGATATTTACCAACAAAAGGGATTTCTACAATGTGCTCACTCGATGACGTTTGTAAACAAAGTACCGTTTTTCCAAATGATTCACTGACAATTTGGATATGTAAATCATTATGATTATCAAAGCCAAATGAGCAGGATTTTTTCTTATCATAAATACCAACGGAACGGCAAAAATTATCATCTCCATTTAGCACTAGCTTTTTCGATAAATCTGCCAATCTTTTTTTCGCACGCTTATATGCCTCAAGTCCTCCGTGATCTTCTAAATGGTCCTCCGATAAATTTAAAAAAACGCCACAATCGATATCACAATGATCAAGTCTATTTTGCTGTAATCCCATTGATGAAGCTTCTAAAACAACATGTGTAACACCATTTCGTACACATTGCTTTAAAATCGGATGCAACTCTTTTGCCTGCAATGTAGTTAATTGCTCATACACAGTTTGTTGTTTCTGCTCATTGATGAAAAATCCTACAGTACCAATAACTGCAACGTTTTTATGTAGGGCTCTTAATAATTGGCTCACAAAATGACTCACTGTTGTTTTACCATTTGTACCAGTAATCGCAATGACTGTTAATGCTTCTGCGGGAAAGGCTGAAAGCTTTGCACTCGCATACGATAAAAATAGGGATGTATTCGGAACCCAAACAAAAGGAATATTTTGATCGGTAATAGGCATTGAAATACTTTCCTCTGATACTATAGCGGCGGCACCCCGAGCTAATGCTTCTTTTACAAAACGACTTCCCGATGTTTTCTTACCCTTTCGTACAATAAAAATATTCCCAGGTTTAACTGCCTGAGCATAATCCTCGACGCCTGTAATAGTTGTGCGAATAGATCCTCCGGTTACGCTACATGGCCAGTCTTTTAACAGTTCAGCTAATTGCAAGCTTCATTCCCCCTTTCGGTTCTCTATCATATGACGGCGTATGTAACGGTGTGACGAAAAATGTAGGCGGTCATTGTGCTTATCTTTTTCGTATCAATTATGCCTTGGCATAATTGCCGCTGCCGCTACGCTTTCGCGCAGATAAACAATGCGTCCGGAATCGGTTTTGTGCTTGCACAATGAAAAAGACTGAAGATAAACTTGATTTCGCCAAGTTTATCTTCAGTCTTAAACTTCTATTTATGGTGATGATTCATCCATATTTTCTACTGGTTCCACAGAGTCTTTATTCTCACTTTCCAGCTCTTGAGAAGAAGATTCTAAGAATATTTGCGTATAATAGTTTAAAAATACTCCAGATCCCACAGTCGTATATTTATCATTTAAAATGACTTTGCGATGCTCAGGTGAATTAAGCCAGCCATGCATTGCTTCAATCGCATCAAAATAATCAGTCGCAAGGTTTTCATTCGCCTCGTTATATTCGATTCCCAGTGTTTCTAATCTCTTTTTCAAATCTCCATTTGTTGGTGATTCATGAGCAAGGAAATTGTGAACCTTCATATCTTCACTATGCAATTTTGCAACTTCTTCTAATGATTCATCCATATTTACTGGAGTTAAATCATGTTGAACTCTTGTTACATTTATTAAATCGTCAAGTTGTGCAGCACTCGCTGCATTAATTTTCTGCTGTAAAAAGGAAGATGGTGGTGTTGGTATAACTAGCTCACCTTGATAAGTCATTTCATACGGTTGATGGAGAACAAGGGTTTTACTATTAGTAAAGCGTATTCCTTGTAGCTCACCCGTTTCTCTATCTATATAAAGTTGCGCAAATAGCCCATCGAATTTTACAAGCAGTCGAGTCTGCATATCCTCTTCACTCATCGAGAAAACGAAAATATTTTTACCGACATTTGCAGTTACTTCATAATCAATAATTGTCATTCGGTATATATCATCACGCTTCTGACCAACCTTAAAAGGAAAAGCATCCAAATCTTCACCAGCAATGTAAACTTGCGTCACAACATTATTGTCAACGCCTACCATAAAAAATCTAGAAGTGTCGGCATTATATATCCACCAATCATATCCAAAAGAGGATGGTTCCTTGCGTACTGGTTTACCATATTTCTCTAAAACCACCTTAGCTTCTTGGCCAATTAATGTCGACATCCCGCTTTTTGGACGAGTCGTTGCCCCCATTTCAGGCTGCTTTAGTTCAGTTTTGGGAATAATATTTGAATTGGCATTCGGGCCTTTTAGTGGTTCATTTTCACGTGGTGGTGTATTAAAAAACATAAAGCCAATCAATGCAATTGCAGCACATGCCATAAAAATGCGAAATAAAGCTTTCATACATGACTCCTTCTTATCACATTATTCTATTTATTATATCAATTGTAATTGGGTTGACACAATGTTGTCATTGCAACAATGTCGAATATGCTCTATTATAAAAATGAGCGTATACTTTGTACGAGAACCTAAAGGAGGATTATAGATGTATTTCGAAAATACTAACCTTGAAAATTTAACAGCTGATCAAGAACTTATTGTAAGCGTCATGAAAAAAAATGGTTTAGAATGTGATGGCGGCTGGGATTACGAACGTATGACTTTTGATAAGCGTTTCGATACTCGCGAAGGTCGTTATTACCTACGTGTATTCTCGTATGCTAAATCTGGTGATGTTGGTGCACACGATGCAATTCTAACTTTAATGAAACCAGTACTTGGTAAGTACTACTATCCACACGGCGTTGAGTATGGTGATGATGAAGTTTACCCAGCTCATCTTGTAAAAAAATGTGAAGAAATCTTAAAAAAGGTTAAATTAGACCTAGAAGCTTTTGAAATTCATGCATAATTTTAGATAGTTATTTCACTTTGCATACATGTCGATTAAACATCGAAATTATTTTATTTTTTATAAGGGTTAACAGTAAATTGGCAACAGCATGCAGTGCAATAGCTAAATCTGAAAAGAGACTGGTGGTCCAGTCTTTTTTATTTTGAGTAAAAACTTTATTTCTTCTCATACTAACTATATCTTTTACATGATGTAGGTGAGATAAATGTTACAATTTTTCAAACACCCCTTTTTTCGCCATCCGATCATTGTTATAGCTATCGGAATTGCAATTCTCTGGTTTATATCCCTGTCATTACCCATACTGCTTGCCTACGTAACTGCATTATTATTGGAACCTGTCATCATACGAATTAGTAAACGGTTCCGAAAAAAACGCAAAATAGTTGCATCCATTTTTTTCTTATTCTTTTCAAGCATGACATTACTATTATGTATTCTCATTATATTTATAAGCTGGAAACAATTTTCAACATTTATCATTCATATTCCAGAGTACCTTAATCAGCTATCAGCACTATGGATTCAAATACAATCCAAGCTTTCCAACTTTACGTATCATTTACCCTTAGATCTTGTTATACAAATTCAACTTATGATAGCACGGGCTCTATCTTCAATCGAGAAATATGCTCTTTCTTTAACAAATGTGAATGTTTGGTCATCTTCACTTACGTATATAACTTCTCGTTTGTTCGATATTTTTGTTTATTGGGTTGTATTATATATGTTTCTTTTAGAGTTACCGAATATTAACCGTAAAATGTTAGCACCTATTTCGTTTCATTATCATCAAAAAATACTATTTATTGGACAGCGCGTAAAACTTGCTTTATTTGGTTTTGTAAAAGCACAATTTTTAGTTGGTATTTGCATTTTTGCTATAGCCTTTGGAGCCTTTTATTTTCTTAAAACGCCATTCCCACTTATTTTAGCACTCTTACTAGTCATTTTAGATTTCGTTCCATTTTTAGATTCATTTATTTTGCTTCTTCCTTGGGCAATATACAAAGCCTTTACAGGTGATTATATCTATGCAGTCATGCTAGTCGTACTTACGATCGCACAATTTTTAGTTCGACGTATGATTGAGCCTAGAGTTATTGGAAATAAAGTCGGACTCTCCTCACTAACAACTTTTATTGCAATGTTTATCGGTTTTAAAATGTTTGGATTTTCCGGTATTTTAATTGGTCCTTTACTCGTTGTTGTTGTCGTTTCCCTATTTAATCAAACATCCATAAAAAATCTCCCACCTTCTCAAAAATAAGGAGGGAGATTTTTAATTATGCCTCGGCAAATTGAGTCCTTGGGCTTTAATTGTAGCTGTCGCTACAGAAATTAATTACTAAAAGAAGTTAAAAGCCTAAAATAGCTTTAATGACAGATGTTGTTTCACCTGGTTCAAACATTACATATAGTAAAATGTATACTAAAACTCCTGTAATAGCTACAAAGAACCAAATAATACTTGTAATCGGTCCAATACGACGGTGAAGCTTGAGATTAGTTTTCAAACCAGAAATAATACTAACAATTCCAAATACTGCTCCAGTTGTTGCGAGTGTAATGTGGAAAATTAAGAAGAAAGTATAATATGGTTTTAAATCTTCTCCGCCACCAAACGCTGTGTTACCTATAAAGACTGTACGTGAAACATATATAATAAAGAAGGTAAGTGCTGCAACTCCTGCTGCAAGCATTACTTTTTTATGTGCCTCAACTTTTCTTTTTATAATTAAGCCCCAACCAATAGCTACAAGTACAGCACTAATAACGATGAATGATGTACTTATAGTAGGCAAAATTTGCAATTCCATTTACAAAACCCCTTATACAAATTAAAGTTTCTTTTTACAACTGATGTTGTTGTTGTTGACTTTCCCATTTCTTTTGATGTTCTTTTAACGCATCAGCCGTAATTTTATCAGGATCCTTTTGTTCTGAACGATACCAATTAATAAAGATTGCTCCAAGTAATACACCAAAAATAAGCTCTTGTAAAATCTTCATTAAAACGCCTCCTAGTTGCTGATCGGCAACAGGTGTCATATTTGTAAAGAGCTCTGGTCCAGATAAAGATAAACTAGATAATGTGGACACTGGTACACAAAGTTCCATTGCCTTTAGCCATGCTTCACCATTTGTATATGTTTCATACATAGCATTTGGCGCAAAGATAATTAACGCACACGCAGGTGTAATTAAGACCGCATTAGCAATGATATAGGCTAGCTTATGCAAAGGTTTCATTTGCGGACTATTAGGTATCTTTTGAATCAAAGGCCAGTACATTAAAACAGCAGAAACAAATAATACAAATGTATATGTACCATGTAAAGTTTCGTTTAATTTAATGTAGTCTAATACTGCAGGTAAATGGTAGAAAGAAAATAAACCAATAAACACAAATACCGCAACGACAGGGAGTGTCAATGTTTTAAATAAAGATTTAACAACTGGTGCTTCAATCGCAACTTTCCATAACCACCAAGGAATCCCCTTAATTAAGAAAATCGGTACAAGTAACAATAAAATAGCCATTTGCACCATATGCATCGTAAACATAATATGCGCCATTAAATCTACTGGAGATCCTTTAATAATATAAATCGTTACCATTGCCAGTACAAAATAAATAGCCTCTTCCTTTTTCAAAGGCTCACTTACTTTAAAATCCTTGCGCCACTTTGTTGTGACTAGAAAATAGATGACTGTTATGAAAACAAGAACCCCTATTAAGTATGGGCTCCATAAAGCTTGGAAACCAAATATACTAAGTGGCATACAGAACGCACTCCTTTAACTTCAGTACTCCTATTATAGAACTCTTACACTTATTCTGCAATGAACGAAAGGTGAACAAATTACTATCTATAGTTTACCTCTCTTTCAGGATTATCGTATTTATAGAAAAAATATTCAAAGTATAAAAAACCAACATGAATTATATTATTTCTTGCTAGCTTCTCACCATAACGTGGAGTTGATTTCCGTTCCAGGCTACTCGCTTTGTTGCTGTCGCTACGCTTTCGCGCAGATAAACATTTGTCGCTGACGCTTCGCTTTCGCGCAGAGCAGAGCTTCCTGTGAGCGAGCGTCGAGCCGCTTCCTCCGCTGTTGTTGCTGCCGCTACGTTAGCACTACGCTTTCGCACAGAAAACATCCGCTCCGTGCAGGGTCTCGTCTGTCTCGCTTTCCCACGGGAGTCGAGTAGCCTTCCACTCCAATCAACAGTAGCGTAGAATTTTTATTAATTTTAACATTTCAAAAGTGGACGCTATGACAACGCACCATAATTGAACAGAATAGATGTATAACAGTGACGTAATTGTACATTTGTTTTTGCTGCCGCTTCGCTTTCGTACAGACGAAACCCTTTTGCTAAAGTCGCGTCTTATCACTTAAATTAAAGCTACATATAAGAGGAACACTCTATGTAAATCAGTTGATTGGAGTGGAGACTGGGCGACTCCTCGGGGATTAGCGTCACAGATGAGACCCTGGAGCGAGCAAAGCGAGTGAAGCGGCTCATCGGACGCCCCCAGGAAAGCGCCCAGTCGGAACGGAAATCAACCACTCGTTTTGCTCAAGAGCCATAATGGATGCCTTGGTTCTTACCTGCTCATCACTATAACGTGAATAAAACCCAAAAAGAAAAGCACGTTCCTACTGAAAGTAGAGAACGTGCTTTTTTGGTGATTACCACCAAATAATTGTTAAAAATGCTAAGAAGAATGTAAATGCGATTAGTATACCCATCCACATGAAGAAACCAATTACACCACCGAAGTGTGTTTTTTTGTCTTCTAAGTGCATGAAAGAGTAAAGTTGAAGAACAACTTGAACACCAGCAAGCAATAAGATGAGTGGTAATATTAAGTATTTAGAAAAATCAGCTGCAACTACTGCGAATGCGATAAATGTAAAGAAAATCATAATCGCAAAGTTGATTACTTGTTTACGCATATGAACGGCATTATGATGACGATCATACTCGTATTGTGCCTGAGACTTAGCAACTATAGATGTATCGTGTGATGACATATTATCCGATCACTCCCATCAAGTATACTACTGTAAAGATGAATACCCAAACTACGTCGATAAAGTGCCAGTATAAGGCAGCCACGAAGAATTTAGGTGCATTGTATAAGTTAAGACCACGCTTAGCATTACGAAGCATTAACGTAGTAATCCACACAAGACCTAATGTTACGTGGAAACCATGTGTACCAACTAATGAATAGAAAGCAGTTGAGAATGCAGATTGGTTAAATGTAAAACCAAGACCTACATAATGATTGAATTCATAAATTTCCAGACATAAGAATCCAAGACCTAACAGCACTGTAATACCTAACCAAGTTTGCATAGCTTTAAAGTTAAAGTTTCGCATATGGTAAATTGCATAAACAGACGTTAGTGAAGATGTTAATAATAACATCGTCATTGCAAAAGCTAAAGGTAATTCAAATAAACCTTGTGTAGTGAACTCCATGCCAGCTGGCCCTTTGTTCTTAAGTGCTAGGTAAGTAGCGAATAAACTTGCGAAAAGTACAACTTCACAGGCAAGGAAAATCCAGAAACCAACAACTTTATTTTTCCCTTCCATCGTAGCTTGTTCAGGATGATCTGGCCAAGTATGAGGAGTAAATTTAGTATTGAAATCCATTATTTATTTCCTCCTTTGCCGTAAAGATGTTCTTCAATTTCAAGAATTTCTTCTTTGTGTAAGTGGAAGCCGTGATCGTCCTTAACAGAACGGAAAATCATAGCACCAAATGTAATTGCAAGACCCGCAATTAAAACATAAATTGACCACGGTTTATCTGCATCTGGATTATAAAGAGCACCGAATGCAGCGATAAACATACCGATAGAAATAACAAATGGGATAGCTGAGTTATTTGGCATATGAATATCACCGACTGGCTCAGCAAATGTAATTTCTTTATTACCTTCTTGTTTTTCAATCCACCAAGGATCTAAACCACGAACAAGTGGTGTTTGACGGAAGTTATAGAATGGGATTGGTTGTGGAATTGACCATTCTAATGTACGTCCATCGCCCCATGGATCGCGACCTGCTGGTTTGCCTTTGATAGACATTAAGCAGTTGATTACCATTAAGATAACCCCTACACCCATCATAAATGCACCGATTGTAGAGATATAGTTGAACTGATCCCAACCTTGACCTTCCATGTAAGTGAATACGCGACGTGGCATACCCATTAAACCTAAGAAATGTTGAACGAAGAACGTTAAATGGAATCCAATAAAGAATACCCAGAAAGTAATTTTACCAAGTGTTTCGTTTAACATACGGTTGAAGAAGATTGGCCAATAGAAGTGCGCTGAACCAAATAACGCTGTTACGATACCACCAACGATTACGTAGTGGAAGTGAGCAACGATAAAGTAAGAATCGTGTAATTGGTAGTCAAGAGGTGCAGATGCTTGCATTACCCCTGTAACACCACCCGCAACGAATGACGGGATGAAACCAAGTGCATAAAGCATTGGTGTTGTAACTTTAATAGATCCGCCCCAAATAGTTAAGATCCAGTTAAATACTTTCATACCTGTTGGAACGGCAATGGCCATTGTTGCAACAGCAAAGATTGCGTTAGCCGTTGGCCCAAGACCAACTGTAAACATGTGGTGAGCCCAAACCATGAACCCTAAGAAACCGATTAAAATTGTTGCGAATACCATTGAAGAGTATCCAAATAAACGTTTACGAGAGAACGCTGGGATAATCTCAGAGAATAAACCAAATGCTGGTAATACTAAGATATAAACCTCTGGGTGTCCGAAGATCCAGAATAAGTGTTCCCAAATAATTGTGTTACCACCCATTGTATGGTCGAAGAAGTTACCACCGAACATACGGTCAAATAACATCATTAATAAACCAATTGTTAATGGAGGGAATGCGAATAGAATTAATGCACTTGATACTAGCGCAGTCCAAGTGAATAATGGCATACGCATGAATGTCATACCTGGAGCACGCATTGTAATAATCGTAACGATAAAGTTAAGACCGGATATTAATGTACCTGCCCCTGATATTTGTAAACCGAGAACATAGAAGTCAATACCATGTCCTGGGGAATATAAAGATAATGATGCATAAGAAGTCCAGCCCGCATCAGGTGCGCCACCCATAAAGAATGATAGGTGAAGGAATACTGCACCTAGGAAGAATAACCAGAATCCTAAAGAGTTAAGGAACGGGAATGCTACGTCACGCGCACCAATTTGTAATGGTACAAGCATGTTCATAAATGCGAATAGTAATGGAGTCGCAGCTAGGAATAACATTGTTGTTCCGTGCATTGTTAATAATTGATTGAAAAAACCAGCTGAGACGAAATCGTTATTTGGTTTCATTAATTGAATACGCATTAATAACGCTTCAAAACCAGCGATAGCGAAGAACAATGTACCTGCTAATAAATACATTACTGCTAACTTTTTATGGTCAACAGTTGTAATGTATTCCCAGACAGTTGCTCCAAAGCCCTTTTTCTGTGTGTATGAGCTCACAACTTTTACCTCCCTCAAAGTTTGTTACATAAAACTTAAAATTATTTCTCAACAGATAAGCCCATGATATAAGTTGCTAGAGCTTGAATTTCTTCGTCAGTTAAGTCGCCATAAATTGGCGCAGTACCTTCAGCATTCATCATTAAGTTACCTGGTTTAAATTGTCCTGGATCCTTAATCCATGCTTTTAAGTTTTCTTCATTATGTTCTAAGAAACCAGCAACACGGTTACGGTCACCAAATGCAGTTAAGTTAGGACCTTTTGAACCTGGACCGCTTGTACCAGATACAGCATGACATCCCATACAGCTATTAGCAAATGTTGCTTCTCCAAGATCAGCTGAAGTTTTGTCAGGCATTTTTCCATCTGTTGCTTTCATTGAAGCTACCCATGCATCGAATGCATCTGGGCTTAATGCTTTAACTTTGAAGTCCATTAGAGCATGTGAAGGACCACATAACTCAGCACATTTACCATAGAATACGCCGTCTTTAAGGTCTTTTGATTCTTTATCAAATTCTAGATAGAACTTGTTTAAGTTATCTACGTTCGTATCCATTTTACCGCCTATAGCAGGAATCCAGAATGAGTGCTTAACATCGGCAGCTTTTAAGTTAAAGTAAACTTTTTGACCTGTTGGTACAACTAATTCTTGTGCAGTTACAATACCTTGGTTAGGGTATTCAAACTCCCACCAATATAATTTAGCAGTTACATTTACTGTAAGTGCTGTTTTGTCACCGTTTTCATCTACTTCGTCCATTGCAGCAACATCTGCAAATTTGTAAGTAGCCGTAACAACTGGTACTGCTAAGATTAATAATAAAATAATTGGAATAACTGTCCAAATTATTTCAAGAGTGTGACTTCCTTCTACTTGCTTAGGTATAACGTTTTCGCCAACTTTTGAACGGCGGAATTTTAAGAATGCAAGTAAATAGACAACGGATACTACTATTACAACTAACGTCATAATCCCAGTAGCTAGCATTAATAGATTGAATTGTTCTTTACCTACTTGACCAGATGGTTTCAGTGCAGAAATATAATCTTCACCACAACCAGAAAGGAAAACCATCATCACTGCTAGTAGTGAAAAAAGACGCCATTTTTTAAGCCCTTTCATCATAGCTTAATTAAACCCCTCTTTCTTTGTTGTATTTTCATGTGTACCTAGGAAATAAGTTCTGTCTATATGAATTCTTTAGGAAAAGAAAGAATTCCTAAATTCAGCTAAACAACGCAAAAATTATGATGGATACAAATAGTATGGTCATATGATTCAACGAATAGATAAACATATTATTTGCCCATTTCATATCATCTTTTGTGGTAAAGCCTTTAAAAGCTAGAATCAACCAGCCCAAGTTCAATGCAGTGGCAAGAATTAAGAAGCCAACACCAAGCTCTGGTAAAAGGAATGGTAATGGTAATAATAAAAGAATCCAGAAAAACATCGAGTACTTTGTACGTTTAAATCCTTTTACTACAGGTAGCATTGGTATATTAGCTGCACGATATTCCTCCGTACGCTTCATAGCAAGTGCATAAAAATGCGGTGGTTGCCATGCAAACATAATAAGGAATAAGGCAAGTGCTCCAGGACCTAATGCAGGTTCAACAGCTGCAAATCCAATAACTGGTGGAATCGCCCCTGAAATACTTCCAACAACCGTGTTACTAACATGCTTCCTCTTTGACCACATTGAGTACAGAACGACATAAGCAAATATCCCAACTAGTCCCCACATGCCGGCCGCAAACGATGCCGCAAATAACAAAATTTCACCTACAATTAAAAATGAGAGGGCAATGGTCAATACAAAATTCGGCTTAAATCTACCCGTTACTGTCGGTCTACCCTTCGTTCTTTTCATGATTGGATCAATATCCTGATCAATAAAGTTATTCATTGCGCCTGAGCCACCTATAATTAATGCCGCACCCAGCATGGTGAACAATATGACATCGAGCTCTTGCAAGAAGTGTCTACTAGTAAATTGAAATGCCAGCCACATCCCTGTAAATGTTGTGACAAGATTCGAGTTGACGATTCCAATTTTTATTAGTGCTAAGAAATCTTTTACAACAGATGTTGATGCTGGTCCACTATTTCTAGTAGCCGTCAGTGCACGACCGTTTGACATAATACCTCTCCTTTCATTTTTGTAAGCATATTCCGCTACCAATTACTATAGCGAAATTTGCGATTGATTTCTAGACATTAAGTGAAATTTAGATGAAGTTGTAAAAATTAGCTTTGTCTAGAAAAATAATTAAAAACATCATATCTATAGTAAAACATTTTCTAAAATGAATTGTGAAGGTTAGAGTACGAAATTATGAACAATTTGTGAAATGGAATCAACATCTAATACTCCCTTCTCTTTACAAGTTGTTTTTTACCTGTATTTTCGATATCATCTAGTAGCAGAAACATTACTTTCATGTAATGTTCATAGATAAAGTAGGTGACTCATTTTATGCAACACAACAGGTATATGAAATGGTTTGCTGTTGCCGCTACAGTTGGAATGCTCCTTATTTTACTAGGTGGAGCACTTGTTACCAAAACAGATAGTGGCTTAGGCTGTGGTCGAAACTGGCCAGATTGCAATGGTTCTCTTATTCCAAAAGAAATTACACCAGCAGTCTTAATTGAATTTTCACATCGTCTTGTAACTGGGGTCGTATCTATTTCAATTCTTGCGTTAACAGTTTGGACATGGCGTAAACTCGGTCATATTCGTGAAGTAAAATTGTTAGGTTTCTTAGCGATGTTTTTCTTAATCGCACAAGCTCTTATTGGAGCAGCTCAAGTGTTATGGGGACAAGGTGATTTCATATTAGCACTCCACTTTGGGATTTCTCTTATTTCCTTTGCTTCTGTTCTCCTTCTTTCTATGATTGTATTTGAAGTCGATCGGAAATTTGATGCCGATAACGTTTTTATTGGAAAAAAATTACGTTGGCATACGATTGCTGTCACAATTTATTCTTATTTAGTCGTTTATACAGGGGCGCTTGTTCGCCATACAGATTCTAGCTTAATATGTCCTGACTGGCCATTTTGCTATAACGAAACACCATTCGCAGCTTTTAATAATATGTACGAATGGGTGCAAATGGGGCATCGTCTAGCTGTTCTTATCATTTTCATTTGGATTGCATACATAACTTGGCACGCTGTTAAAGAATATAAAAATCAACGAGTTATTTACTATGGCTGGATTATTGCCTTTACTATAGTAATTTTACAAGTGATTGCTGGTATGTTAATAGTCCTAACTAAATTGAATTTAACAGTCGCATTACTTCATTCATTATTAATTTCAATTCTATTTGGTCTACTTTGCTATATGGTAATGCTAGTTGCACGTAGCAATTATAATGAAAAAAGCAAATAATAGTAGAAAAAGATTCGCCATATTTTTCGATGGCGAATCTTTTTATTTTCAAATGCTTCTGCCTCAAAAATTTCACAATTTTATTATTGAAAAATAGCAAATTGATAGGCACATCATCAAAAGTTAGGAATTTGAAGCGAGGCTGGGCGACAAAATAAAGCAAAAGGATTCATACACAGTTCTGGAATGTGGATGTCGATAAAAATTAAAAGTTGGTGATAAAACGTGAAAGTTGGTAGTTAAAATTCAAAAGTTAGTAGATAAAACGTAAAAGTTGGGCGATAATTCCTGAAAGTGTTTCGATAAAACTAAAAAGTTGGATGATATTATGTTAAAACGTATGCCACGTGGATTGGTTGATTGGAGTAGAGCCACGTGAGTGAAGTGACTCATCGGACACCCCCAGGAAATCACTCCACTATATTGTGATGAATTCATTTTAATATGAATACTTTGTAGATTTATCGGAATAATATCCCGTTTTATCGGAACAATTTCAGTATTTAACCATCACATCCTGTGATAACGCCTTCGTGACCAACATCGTGCTGTTGCTGTCGCTTCGCTTTCGCACAGACTTGTTGCCCCGCCCCCCCAGGAAAGCAATCCTACATTATGCTGATGAACCAATATAGCAAACAAAAAAGGTTATTAGTATGCTATATAAGCCATCTAATAACCTTCTTTTTTATCAATTATTCAATTTCAATTAACAAATCACCTGTTGAAATGGCGTCGCCCGCGCTTGCGTATACTTCTTTCACGATGCCGTCTTTCGGTGCTTGGACAGTCGTTTCCATTTTCATTGCTTCGGTAATTAATAAGTGATCCCCCCGTTTTACAGGGCTTCCTTTTGATACGACTACCTTTAAGACCGTACCTGGCATCGTCGCGCCAATTTGATTTGGATTGCTTGGATCCGCTTTTAATGCCAAACTACCATCTACTTCGACAGTCATATCTTGAATCACGAGTTCGCGGGATTGACCGTTTAACTCAAAGTAAATAACACGCGTACCATCGTGCTGTGGTTCACCAATGGAAACAAGTTTAATAATCAGTGTTTTTCCTTTTTCGATTTCGACTTCGATTTCTTCACCTAGTTTTAACCCGTACAGGAATGTTGGCGTATCTAATACCGAAATATTGCCGAAAGAGTTCACTGTTTTTGCATACTCTTCAAACACTTTTGGATACAAAGCAAACGCTAGCACATCCTGTTTCGTCACGGCACGATTTAATTTTTCCTCTAGTACCGCCTCTAGTTGCTCAAAATTCACAGGCTCCAATAGCTCGCCAGGACGTACCGTAATTGCTTCACGATCCTTTAACACAACCTTTTGCAGTGCCTCTGGGAAGCCACCATGCGGTTGTCCTAAATACCCCTGGAAGAACTCAATCACAGAATCTGGGAAGTCGATAGTTTGCCCTCTTGTCAGTACAGAATTTTCATCTAAATCATTTTGTACCATAAATAACGCCATATCACCGACAACTTTCGATGATGGGGTTACTTTGACAATATCGCCAAATAGAAGGTTTACACGTGAATACATGTGCTTCACTTCTTCCCATCTGTCCCCAAGGCCCACTGCTTTGGCCTGCTGCTGCAAGTTACTGTATTGGCCCCCTGGCATTTCGTGGACATAAATTTCTGAATGCGGGCTAATCATGCCGCTTTCAAAATCCTTATAATATTTACGCACATCTTCCCAGTAGTACGATAACTTTTCAAGCGCATCGATATCGGCACGAACCTCACGCTTACTGCCCTTCATTGCATAGTACAAGGAATTTGCACTTGGCTGGGACGTTAATCCTGCCATTGAACCGAGCGCCGTATCAATGATGTCCACTCCCGCCTCAATCGCTTTGGCATATAAATAAATACCATTGCCACTTGTATCATGCGTATGCAAATGGATTGGTAGACTTGTCGTCTCCTTCAACTCGGAAATTAAACGATAAGCTGCTTCTGGTTTCAATAATCCAGCCATATCTTTTATCGCTAAAATATGGGCACCTGCTGCTTCTAGCTCCTTTGCCATTTCCTTGTAATATTGAACTGAATATTTTGCTCTTGTTTCATCAAAAATATCTCCTGTGTAACAGATCGCGGCTTCAGCAATTTTACCTGATTGGCGCGCAGCATCAATGGCTACTTCCATTCCTTTAATCCAGTTCAAGCTATCGAAAATACGGAAAACATCAATGCCTGATGCCGCTGATTCAGCGATAAACTCACGAATTAAATTATCTGGGTAGTTTGTGTAGCCGACTGCATTCGCACCACGCAATAACATTTGGAATAACACATTCGGTACTTGTTCACGTAGCTTGGCAAGACGCTCCCATGGGTCTTCTTTTAAGAAACGATACGCCACATCAAACGTCGCGCCTCCCCACATTTCAAGTGAGAAGAAATCATGCATCATGCGAGCTGTTGCATCTGCAATTTCGAACATATCCTGTGAACGTACACGTGTCGCAAGAAGTGATTGGTGTGCATCTCGGAAAGTTGTATCCGTTAATAGCACGTCTTCTTGCTCTAGAATCCATTTCACAAGCCCGTCTGCTCCTTGGGTATCTAAAATTTGCTTTGTCCCCGCCGGAGGAACGATTAATTTATCGACTTTTGGGATGCTCGGCTTTACAAAAATTGGTTTTACCTTCTGCTCTACCCCAGGGAAGCCATTTAGCGTCACATTACCAATATAGCTTAAAAGTTTTGTCCCACGGTCTTTGCGCTCAGGGAAAATGAATAGTTCAGGCGTTGTATCGATAAAGCTTGTATCAAATGCTCCCGTTAAAAATTTCTCATGCGTCACGACATTATTTAAGAATGGGATATTCGTTTTCACCCCACGAATACGGAACTCTTTTAAATTTCGGTCCATTTTTGCAGCGGCTTCTTTAAACGTCATCCCTGTTGTTGAAATTTTCACTAGTAATGAATCATAGTACGGTGTTACTACTGCCCCTTGGAAGCCATTTCCGGCATCTAATCGAACGCCGAAGCCACCGCTTGAACGGTACACCATGAGCTTCCCTGTATCTGGCATAAAGTCATTAGCTGGGTCTTCCGTTGTGACACGCGCTTGAATCGCATAGCCAATCAATGGAACATCCGCCTGTTGTGGAATATGGATTTCCTCACTATGCAGACCGTAGCCTGCTGCCACCTTAATTTGGGCGTGCACAATATCAACACCCGTAATCATTTCTGTAATCGTATGCTCTACTTGAATACGAGGGTTAACTTCGATGAAATAAAAATCCTCGCCTGCAACTAAAAACTCTACTGTCCCCGCATTTATGTATGAGACATTTTTCATTAATTGAACCGCCGCATCGCAAATTCGGCTTCTTAAATCTTCCGAAATTGAATTAGATGGTGCGATTTCAACAACCTTTTGATGACGACGTTGAATCGAGCAATCACGTTCATATAAATGAATGATATTGCCCTGTTGATCGCCAATAATTTGGACTTCAATGTGCTTCGGCTTAATAATAGCCTTTTCTACATACACCTCATCAGAGCCAAATGCTGCCTTCGCCTCCGATTTTGCACGTTCATAG
Source organism: Lysinibacillus sp. 10T31 (assembly GCF_056394365.1). NCBI lineage: Bacteria > Bacillati > Bacillota > Bacilli > Caryophanales > Bacillaceae > Lysinibacillus > Lysinibacillus sp. 10T31. Next base: position 16,703 of record NZ_JBFTHS010000017.1, on the reverse strand, counting down.
GAGGAAGCTAGCTCCTCTTCTGTATGAACAAGGCGCATTCCACGACCACCGCCGCCTAGCGCTGCCTTAATCATAATTGGATAGTCATAAGCGCTAGCAAAAGCCTCTACCTCTGCTAAATTATCCACCGGACCATCTGTACCAGGAATAACAGGAATGCCTGCAGCAATTGCTTGTTCACGCGCCTTCACCTTATCTCCAAACATATCTAAATGCTGGGAAGTTGGCCCAATGAAGACAATCCCTTCTTCTTCACATCGACGTGCAAATTCTACGTTTTCCGATAAAAAACCATAACCCGGATGAATCGCATCAACATTAGCATCTTTGGCAATAGCAATAATGCCCTCAATATCTAAATAAGCATCAATTGGTTTCTTGCCAGCTCCCACTAAATAGGCCTCATCTGCTTTAAAGCGATGAAATGCACCACTATCCTCTCGCGAATAAATGGCCACTGTTTGGATATTCAACTCCGTACATGCACGGAAAATACGAATTGCAATTTCTCCTCGATTGGCTACGAGAATTTTTTTGATTGACTCCATTGATATCCCCCTTTATGATTGTGTCTTTCTCCTTTCTATCTTTTCAAACATAGAAACATTGATTAATATTCCCATTGCTAAAGATAGAATAATTATAGATGTCCCGCCATAGCTAATAAAAGGTAACGTTACACCGGTTAACGGGATTAACCCAGTTACACCCCCAAGATTGATAAACGATTGCCAGCCAATCCAACTCGCAATACCGGCCGTAATCATACGTGCTAGTGGATCTTTCGTGCGCAACGCAATCGAAAATCCTTTATATACAATAAATCCTAAACCACCTAAAACGATAAGAACGCCCCAAATTCCTAGTTCCTCCATAATAACCGCCATAATAAAATCGGTTTGTGGTTCAGGTAAATACCCCAATTTTTGAATCGATTGACCGAGACCTCTTCCCTCTAGACCGCCTCCGCCAATGGCATAATAACTATTGACAACTTGGTGACCACTACCATTCTCATACTCAAACGGGTTTATGAAAGATTGAAGACGTCCCAGACGGTTTGTCGTTAACATATTTCCTTTAAACAGCATTAGTATACCAAAGATGACTCCTCCAAACGCACCCAATACCCCGAAAAACTTCCAAAACGTTTTAAATGGTATGCCACTCGCTGCTACAACAGAAACAGCAATTCCACATAGAATAATACTTGCTCCCAAGTCGGTTTCAAATGCTACACCAGCAACAACCATAATCCAGATAAATATTGGATAAAATATTTCTTTTGGTTGTAGCTTTTCAAGTGTATATTTTTGTCCTTTCCGATAAAAAGCAGCAGCAAAATATAAAATTATAAATAGCTTCGCATATTCAGAAGGCTGAAAGTTCCCAAAACCTGGAACGTGTATCCAACTTTTAGACCCTATTCCTGCTTCATCACCATTACCAGCAACTTTTACCCAAGTAAATAGTACAACTAATACAGCCGTAAGTATCAACATAACTTTTTTATTCGCATAATGCTTATAAGGGAAAAATGCCGCTGCTAAAAACCCAAGAAAAGCTACAATTAAATTGATTACTTGCTTGTGGTAATAATAATCTGGCGCCTTTCCTTTTATTGCAATCGCTACCATCATACTTGAACTATAAATCATTACTAACCCAAATAAGCTTAATAGTAGGTACGTAAAAAATAATGGGTAATCAAAATTTTGTGCATAACGTTTTAAGTATTGTTTCATTGGAAAACCTCATTCTAGAAAAAAAACTCAAATCGCAAATTGCGTTTGAGTTTTTTCTTTTTATTTGTCTGTATACGCGTCATGTAGTACAGAAAGTTCTTTCTCGAGTGAATCGAGAATTTCTTTGCCTTTTTCGCGATCAATGAGTCCAAGCTTCACAGCAAAGTCAATTTCACGTGAAAGGCCGAACATTTGTGTATCTAATACTTCTTCATATAAAGGGCATTGTGGCATTGTTAAATGATCCATTTGTACTCGAATGAGGCGAGCAATTTTGTCTGCATCAGCAACTAAAAGCTCCAAAGCCTTCTCTTGAAAAGAAGTTTGTGATTTAGTATCCATGAGGACGCCCCCATTATCTGATATTTCTTCGATTCTATCTTAATAAAGTTTATCTTTTAGTCGTTAAAATTGCAAGTGTCTACATTGGAAAATAGAGAAATCGAATTATATTTCTTTATTATCTCTAGTCATTAGCGTTATACTATTTCATGGATATATAAGATTTGAGGAGGATTTCTATTATGGAAACAATAATTCCTATCAAGGGCGCAGTTACATTCCAACTAACATTAGATCCCACTGTTTGGATTTTCGATGATCGTAAATTAGATTTAAAAACATACTTCGATGCAAAAGAAGTTGAGGAAGATTCGGATATTAAATATATGCGTGAAGTAGGTGCTCACTGGTCACGTGAGATTATGGAAGGAGCTACTTTCCCACCAACATTGAAATCAGAACGAAAATTTGACCGCAAAGGGATGGAAACAGGTACTTTCGGTATCGAATTAAGTCACTTCTTGAAAAATGCTGGAATTAAACCTGAAGCGACAACAATCGTCATTGAATGTGAAGATGGCAAAGAATATTCATTTACAATCGAAGAAGCTTATACATTAATTTTAAAATATAGCCAAGATGGTAAGCCATTATTAGAAGATGGTCCCGTTCATGTGCTATTTAAAAACGGTTCAAATGTAGACAACCCTATCAAAAATGTATTAGCAATTCGTGCTGAGTAGGAGGGAATGCAATGCGCGTAAAATGCGTTATTTGCGATACAATTAACAATTTAGATGATAATTTACCGTTAGCAAAAAAATTACGCAATCGACCAATTCATACGTATATGTGTGGAACATGCCATGATCGTATTGAAGAAAATACCGTTGCACGCATTGAAACAGGAAATTTCCATTTTCATCGTACTTCACCACAAATGGATAAAGAGTTTTAACAGCAACTGAAGGAGGTGCCTCATTATTTGAGACACCTCCTTTGTCGTTCAACCATTATTTTTTACAATCGCCTTCTCAATCAACTCGACAACCTGATACATAATCGTTGCAAAAAAAGCGATGATGAGAAGTGACATAAGAACAAGATTAAAATTAAACACCTGGAAGCCATAAATAATTAAATAACCAAGCCCTTTTGAGGCAACTAAAAATTCACCTACAATGACACCTACCCAAGAAAGTCCTACATTTACTTTCAAAGTAGAAATAATTGTTGGAAATGAAGCTGGTAAAATAACTTCTTTAAATATTTGCCATCTGGTTGCCCCAAAAGTTTGTAATACTTTGCTGTAGTTTGGATCAACCCCTTTAAAAGCTGTATAAACTACGATGGTTGTAATAATTATTGAAATCAACGCACCCATCGCTATAATAGAAAAATAACCTGGACCAAGAGCGACTATTAAAATTGGCCCTAAAGCAACTTTCGGCATGGCGTTTAAAATAACTAAATATGGATCTAGTACCTTCGATAGCATCGGTGACCACCACAATACGATTGCTATTAAAGTGCCTATTAATGTACCGGCAATAAAGCCAATAATCGTTTCCATTAAAGTAACACCAACATGCAGTGTTAATGTTCCATCGCTTACTTTTTCTACTAATGTGTGCCATACCTGCGTTGGTGAACTAAAAATTAAACGGTCAATCCATCCAAATCTTGAAAGAAGCTCCCACCCACAAAAAAATACGAGTAAGATGATAAGCTGATATAATCGAACATAGCGCTTTTCTTTTTTTAGCATTTGAAGATACTGTTTAAATAAAGTACTATCCAAGACTCTCCAGCTCCTTCCAAATAGTTTGGAATATATCTGAATATGTTGGATGCTGTCGAACATCAAAAGGTGAAAGCTCTTGTAACTCCGAAGGGATTTCAAAAACTCTATGCAATGTACCCGGATTTGCCGAGAATAGAAATACCCGTTCACTCATAGCAATTGCTTCACCAATATCATGTGTCACAAGAACTGCAGTTTTTTGGTAGGCCTTTAAGGTTTCAACAACCAAATCCTCCAATTTTAATTTAGACTGATAATCAAGTGCTGAAAATGGTTCATCTAACAATAAAATTTTAGGGTCCACCGCTAAAGTTCTTGCCAGTGCTACTCGTTGACGCATGCCACCTGATAACTCTCTCGGATAGTTGTTCCCTACATGCGGTAAACCAATTTCTTGTAATAGTGAATTTGCAGTTACTTTATGTGTTTTATTGCTTCGCTCCATGATTTTCAAACCAATTGTGACATTTTCTTCGATAGTTTTCCAAGGAAATAAATAATCTTGCTGAAGCATGTAGCCAATGAGAGACTGATTGTGAGCTGAAATTTCCTCACCATCAATGTATACCGTACCTTCTGTAGACGAAAATAAGCCCGCAATAATTGATAATAACGTCGTTTTCCCACATCCGCTCGGTCCTATAAAAGAAACAAATTCACCTTCACGAATATCTAAACTGATATCACGTAAAACTTCCTTAGCCTGCGTTTTCGAAAAATAGCTATGGTGAATATTTTCTACTTTTAAAAATTCCATATTACTCAGCTGCCTTTTTAGCAAAGGTTGTATTCACAAGCTTTTCATAATCCACTCGTTGAGGAAGTTCACCAGCACCCTCCATTATCGTTTGCAAGTTATCCCATTCCCCCTTATCCAAAATAGGATCTGTAGCATAGGAACCCTGTGATTTATAACGCTCAACCACTGTTTCAATTAATCCAACATCTACATTTTCAAAGTATGGCTGAATAATTTTCGCTATTTCGGCCGGACTCGCTTTTTGTACAAAATCCTGTGCTCGTTTCAATGCATTTGTAAAGCCTTGAACGGTCTTCGCTTTGTCCTTTAAATAACTGCTCTTCGCCATAAACGATGTATAAGGTAATTGCCCAGATTCAGTACCAAACGAAGCGACAATATAGCCCTTACCTTCTTTCTCAAGCATGCTCGCTGTTGGTTCAAATAGCTGTACATAGTCCCCTGTTCCAGAAGCAAAGGCTGTAGAAATATTAGCAAAATCAATGTTTTGAATAAGCTTCAAATCATTAGCAGGGTCAATGCCATGCTTTTTCAGGACAAACTCACCCGCCATTTGTGGCATTCCTCCTTTACGTTGCCCTAAAAATGTAGAGCCTTTTAACTGATCCCACGAAAAATTATCCATCTTTTTGCGCGCAACTAAAAATGTGCCATCTGTTTGTGTTAATTGCGCAAAGTTTTGAATCGGGTCATTGGCGCCTTGTAGCGTTACATATATAGATGTTTCCGATCCAACTAAGGCGATATCAATGCCATCAGAAAGTAACGCCGTCATTGTCTTATCGCCACCTGCAATTGTTTGTAGCTCAACGGAAAGCCCTTCATCCTTGAAATACCCTTTTTCAAGTGCTACATACTGTGGCGCATAGAAAATCGAGCGCGTCACTTCTCCAACTTTGACTTTTTCAAGCTCCGTTTTATTACACGCTGTCAAAGAAAGGAGTAACAAAGCGACAACACTAAATAGTAAACTTTTTTTAAGCCAACGCATTCCATTTCCTCCTTGATTGATGAAATAAGCCTATCGACATTAACTTATTCACACTAGAAGATTTCGGTGCCTATCAATTTAGGTTTGAGAGACACAATCGATTGAAAATGGGTTCCGTAGCCAATCGTTTATATGTAGATGGCTTAAAACGATAAAATTTTTTACTATACCAAATAAAACAGCCTTAGCAAATTAATGCTAAGGCTGTTTTATTACTTAAAAACTCATGCAAGTTTCACGGTATAGGAGCCAAGCTACTCTCATTGATTTGCAGCTTGTTGCTCTTCTCTTTTTTCACGCCACATACGTGTTTTATATACAATCAAAATTAACGCCGCTACGATGAGACCCTCAATCATAGGTAGGAATAACGCGAAAAATGTCAACATAATACATCCCAGGAATAGGAACACATAAATGACAATACTTTGAGATAGCTTTAACTTCTTTGCAAAGCCTAATTTATAGACAATTGCAGAAAGTACAAATACAAGAAGAAATACAACGTAGCCTGCAATGTTATAGCTTGGTAAATTTTCATATAAAAATCTTGTTATACCAGCCATTCTCTCATAAACCTTTGTTGTTTCCTCTGCATTTGTTGATGCAGCAACTTGAATAACATTTAGTTCACCCAATAAAGCGGACTTTATATCCAAGACTCCTCTTCCTTTCATGTCAGCGGAAAATTATTGTTCTGCGTTACGTAATTTTTTCGCTGCTTTCTCACGTTCGTTTTTATCTAGAATTTGTTTACGAAGGCGAATAGATTCTGGTGTGATTTCTAAGTACTCGTCATCACCTAAGTATTCAAGCGCTTCTTCTAGTGATAGAATACGTGGTTTTTTAATAACATTCGTTTGGTCTTTGTTTGCTGAACGGATGTTTGTTTTTTGTTTCATTTTTGTGATGTTTACAGTGATATCAGCGTCACGAGTATTTTCTCCAACGATCATACCTTCGTAAATATCTGTACCTGGCTCCAAGAACAGTGTACCACGGTCTTCAATTTGCATCATACCATAAGTTGTTGATTTACCAGTTTCCATTGAAACTAGTACACCTTGGTGACGGCCACCAATTCTTCCTGGTAATAATGGTTGATAGCAATCGAACGTATGGTTGATAATACCGAAACCTTTTGTCATCGACATGAATTCAGTTGTATAACCGATTAATCCACGAGCTGGTACTAAGAACGTTAAACGAACTTGACCACTGCCGTTGTTCACCATATCAAGCATTTCACCTTTACGTGTACCAATTGATTCAATAATTGAACCAACATTTTCTTCAGGCACATCGATTTGAACGCGTTCGAAAGGTTCACATTTCACGCCATCGATTTCACGCACGATTACTTGTGGTTTTGACACTTGTAATTCGAAGCCTTCACGACGCATGTTTTCGATAAGGATAGATAAGTGAAGCTCCCCACGACCTGAAACTGTCCAAGCATCTGGAGAATCAGTATCTTCAACACGTAAAGATACGTCTGTTTGTAATTGAGCACGTAAACGCTCTTCTACTTTACGAGAAGTAACCCATTTCCCTTCACGACCTGCGAATGGAGAATTGTTTACTAAGAAAGTCATTTGTAAAGTTGGCTCATCAATACGTAATGGCGTTAGCGCTTCTGGGTGCTCAACAGGGCAAACTGTTTCACCAACGTTGATGTCTTCCATACCTGAAACGGCGATTAAGTCACCAGCTTTTGCTGTCTCAACTTCTTCACGTTTTAAGCCGAAGAAACCAAAGATTTTCGTTACACGGAAGTTTTTCACTGTTCCGTCTAACTTCATAAGAGATACTTGTTGACCTACAGAAATTGTTCCGCGGAATACGCGACCAATACCGATACGTCCAACGAAGTCATTATAGTCAAGTAAAGCTACTTGGAATTGTAATGGCTCTTCTGAGTTATCAATTGGTGCTGGAATAGCTTCGATAATTTTCTTAAATAGACATTCCATATCCGCTTCTTGCTTAGATGGATCAGCGTCTAAAGAAGCTGTACCATTTACACCTGAAGCATAGACAACAGGGAAGTCTAATTGATCTTCATCTGCACCTAGTTCAATGAATAATTCAAGTACTTCATCTACTACTTCTAGTGGACGAGCTGAATCTTTGTCTACTTTATTAACAACAACGATTGGTGTTAAACGTTGTTCTAATGCTTTTTTCAACACAAAACGTGTTTGAGGCATACAACCCTCATACGCATCGACAACTAGTACAACGCCATCTACCATTTTTAAAATACGTTCTACCTCACCACCGAAGTCAGCGTGTCCAGGCGTATCAAGGATGTTGATACGTGTTCCTTCATAGTTTACTGCTGTATTTTTAGCTAAAATCGTAATACCACGTTCGCGTTCAATATCGTTAGAGTCCATTGCACGTTCTTCAACACGTTCGTTTGAACGGAATGTACCCGATTGTTTTAATAATTGGTCGACTAAAGTAGTTTTACCATGGTCAACGTGTGCGATAATTGCGATATTGCGAAGATCTTGACGTAAGTTTGTCATTATTCCACTCCATATTCTTTTTTCGAATGTTTAACTGTGATATTATAGCACAAGAAGGGTAGAAATGTCCTTATTAGAATTTTCCTCATTCTAAAAAATATATTTGATTTACAAATTTTTAATATAGGAGGCTCGGCTATGAATCGTGCAAAATTCGTAATGGCCGTTTACGCATTAGCGGCTGTTTTAGCAATGTGTTCTATCGGATATTCAGTGGCAGTTGGTAGTGTATTAGGTATAATAGCAGGCATTGTGGCTACATGTGTCATCTTCATGACAGCCTTTAAAATGAAACGTAAACTGCGTGAACAAGGTTTACTTTAATAGTAAAAAGGAGCCTGTCTAAAAAATAGACATGGCTCCTTTATTATTCATAAGGCACGATATAATTTTCTAATAACTCTTTGTGTATAGAAGGATTGGCAATGATAAACGTATCCTGATGCAAGAAATCAAAGCTTTCTCCATGTAAATTAGTGGTGATAGCACCAACTTCCTTAGCTATAATCGTACCTCCAGCAATATCCCACGGCGATAGTCTCATAGATACATAAGCATCTAGTTTACCACTGACAACAAACGCTATTTCCATTGCGGCTGAACCATATGACCGCGTACCACGTACTTTCCGAACCATTTCAATTACTTTTTCATGGTGAATATGTCGGTTTGGTGCTACCCAGTGAGCGTTTATACCAATGACCGATTCCTCTATTTTGACCGACTGCAATTTACGTAATGGTGAGTCATTGTACCATGCCCCTTCGCCTGCAATAGCATAAAATAAATCTTCACGCATTACATCAAATATGTAACCGAGCTTGCCTACCCCATAAACAAAAATACCGATAGAAATCATAAAATGACGATGTTGTTTCACAAAATTCATCGTGCCATCGATTGGATCAATAATCCATACAACGCCTTCTAACGACTCTACTTTCTCTCCCATTCCCTCTTCCCCTAAAATTTTGTGGGTTGGATCGAAATCTCGTATTTTTTCGATAAAAAATAATTCTGTTTCACGGTCAATATTTGTGACAAGGTCATTGGCACTTGATTTTGTCTCGATAACTAGATTGTACGAAAAGGCCTCTCGAATACGGCTACCCGCTTCATATATAATACTTTTCGCAAATTGATCAATTTGTTGTAAATCCATAAAAACCCACCCTTCGATTATAAGAAAAGGCCCTACATTTAGCCTGCTTAAAACTTTTAACTCACTACTTAAGGATGTGCTGATGCCTTTATTTCTTATGACGTTTTGTTAATAAGTAGCACATAATTCTTCCATGAAAATATAACTTTCCATTATGATATACTGTCTATTTTACCCTTTATAGCAATAAAAATCACCTGCTGTCGGAATATTCAGCAAGTGATTTTTCAAATCGGTATAAAATTTCCATTACGCATAGGCGTGCAAGCTGTCAAGTTCCAGCTGAATTTCAGCTAAACGCTTTTTACTTTTTTCAATTTCAATCTCATTTTTTTCATTCATTGCCGAGAATAGCGAGGCTAATTCATAATCTAATTCTAATTGTAAAATGTGTTCATATTGCTTTTCAATGTCGACTTTACGTATAATTTTTACGATTGGTTTCATAAAAATCACTTCCTTTTTTATTTTTTTACAAAACTTATCACATTCGATAAAATGCTTGTTATAAGATTTTTTCCCATTTTCCTTATAAAATAAACCTTATAAATCGAAAGGAGTTAATAAAAATGCCGAAAATAAAGTGGACTAACAAAGACTTCGATGTTTTTCAAATAGACGGTTTAGAACAGAGAATGGATGCATTAAATGTGTGTGTACGACCAAAATTCCAATTGCTTGGAGAGGATTTTTCTTCCTTCTTTTCAAGTCATCTTGGAGAAGAATTTTATCCTCATGTTGCGAAGCATGCGCGTAGAACAGTAAATCCCCCTAATGACAGCTGGGTTGCCTTTGCTCCGTACAAAAGAGGTTATAAATCATTACCTCACTTTCAGATTGGTCTTTGGAGCACACATTTATTCATCGTCTTAGCTATTATTTATGAAGCTCCACAAAAAAATGTGATGGCAGAACGTTTAATTGCCAACAAAGCAATGCTACAGCAGCTTCCTGATGATTTCATTGTCTCTGGGGATCACATGTCTCCAGCGGCAATTTCCATGCAAGATGCCAAGGAAGACAAGCTAGATGAATTACTTATCCGTTTACGTGATGTTAAAAAAGGAGAGTTTTTAGTAGGTCGTCATATTCCAAAAGAACAAGCTGTCAAGCTGTCAGCAAGTCAACTTCAGCAATTAACGGAAGAAACCTTTAGCCGTTTACTCCCTATTTATAACGTCATTGTTGGAAAATAAAGTTTGATGGATTGTGCTTCAAGATTTGTTACATAATAACTAAAACAATTCCACTGACTAATCTTTATATTTATATATTGTGGAAATTTTACGTTATTATCCCTAGAAAACGAAAATTTGTTTGAGGAATATTCTTACGCATGGGAATTTGAGGAAATTATTTATTTTTTCTCCGCTTTTCAAAAATGAGAAAATGTTTTTTATATTGTTTATGTAGTATATGAAATACGCTTATTTTTAACACAGCGATAGTGTAAAGCTATTAGACAAAAAATGTGGACGTGAGAATACTCACGTCCACGTTTTTTTATCGACGTTGCTTAGGGGCAACTTTAATAATCGTGCCATCAGTTGTTTCTTTTGTTTGTTTCACAACAGGGTAACTGACATAGCCACTTGCTTCTTCAAACTCACGGAAAATTGTTTTTTCCTCGGCCTGTGAAGGAACAATTTCTTTAAAACGACGATATTTCGCCATCATTACTTCACGCTTAATGCCTTTTTCATAAGCTTGTTCAATTCCTTCAAAAAATTGGACAACATCAACAATTTCTTCAGTTGACCAATCCGTCGAAAACGGATAAGAGTATTCCATTGGACATAACCACCTTTATATTACTGACCCGATACGAAAAACATATACATTAAGCCCATTTTACCCGAATACTTTCTGCTTCTGCAAGCATTCGAGTGATTAGCTCCTCGACTGTTGGAATATCATGAATCATACCTGTAACTTGTCCAGCCCAGCCAATCCCTTCATCTTTTTCACCATCATAAATAAAACGTTTATTTGCTTTCCCGCTAATATAATCTTTTAATGCCTCATACGTAGGTGTAGTACGCTCAATTTCTAATATCTTTTCCGTAAATTCACTGCTCAACGCTCTTGCTGGTGCACCTATAGAGCGTTTTATAACAGTTGTATCTGCCTCGGTGCTTGCGATTAAGGCTTCTTTATATGCCTCAGAGGCATCAACACATTCCTTTGTCGCTATAAAACGTGTGCCCATTTCAATTCCCTCTGCTCCTAGTGCATGGGCTGCCATCCAGCCACGGCCATCACCAATTCCACCCGAGGCAATAACAGGTATTTTCACACTATCTACAACCTGTGGCACAAGCACCATTGTCCCTATATCATCACGTCCAAGATGACCTCCACCCTCTTGACCAACAACCATAACAGCATCTGCGCCTAGTTCTTCCGCCTTTTGAGCTTGTCTACGTGCAGCAACAAGTACTAATTTTTTAATATCCGTTCCTTCTAAAATATCAAAAATAGGTGCAGGATTCCCGCCAGTCATTGTAACTACTGGTACTTTTTCTTCTACTGCAACACGTACCATATCTTCATAACCAGTACCATACATGCCAATTGCAAAATTTACCCCAAACGGTTTATCCGTTAATGTTCGTAATTTATGAATCTCTGCGCGCAATAAATCAGGATCTCGTAAACTCATTGCTGTTATTTGCCCTAGCCCCCCAGCATTCGACACCGCTGCTGCTAAATCAGCATATGCTAAATAGGCTAATCCCCCTTGAATAATAGGGTATTTAATATTTAAAAGCTTCGTCACACGTGTATTCCAATTCATAATATCTCCCCTTTCCTACGATACTATTTTCTCGAAATTATCAAAATATCCTTTTTATTTTATTTTTTCTGTAAAGTCTATTTTTTCTTGCAATTAGGTGCTATAATTCATTTGTTTTCTTACATATTATAAAGTGAGGTGGTACCTGCGTTGTCACAATTAGAGACTCCATTGTTCGACGTATTACTTAAACATCGGAACAGACATCCAATTCAGTTCCATATTCCAGGCCATAAGAAAGGGCAAGGTATGGATCCTGCGTTCCGAGAATTCGTCGGCGACAACGTTTTATCAATTGATTTAATTAATATTGCTCCACTAGACGATTTACATTCACCGAAGGGCGCCATTAAAGAAGCGCAAGCACTTGCTGCCAAAGCCTTTGGTGCTGATCATACATTCTTTTCCGTTCAAGGTACTAGTGGCGCCATCATGGCGATGATTCTGACCGTCGTCGGTCCAGGTGATAAGATTCTAGTACCACGGAATGTTCATAAATCCATAATGTCGGCGATTGTTTTCGCTGGAGCAATCCCGATTTTTATTCATCCTGAAGTAGACAGTGAATATGGTATTTCTCATGGAATATCGCCTGAAGCTGTCGAAAAAGCTTTAAATGCTTATCCAGATACAAAGGCAGTTCTTGTTATTAATCCAACGTACTTCGGCTTCTCAGCAGACTTAAAGCGTATTGTCGAAATCGTCCATAGCCGCAATATTCCGGTAGTTGTCGACGAAGCACATGGTGTACACATTAAATTTCATGATGATCTTCCATACTCTGCAATGGAAGCTGGAGCTGATATGGCTGCAACAAGCGTACATAAGCTTGGTGGTTCTATGACTCAAACGTCTATTTTAAATGTTCGTGAAGGACTTGTTTCTGCAAAACGTGTACAAGCTATCCTGTCGATGCTAACAACAACATCGACATCTTATCCATTACTCGCTTCTCTTGACACAGCACGACGTCAGTTAGCGATCCATGGTTATGATTTAATTGGCGATGCACTTCGCTTGGCAAAGGATGCACGTAAACGCATTAACCAAATTCCACATTTAAAATGTGCAGGTAAAGAAAAATTAAATTCATCAGCAACTTATGATATGGACCCTTTAAAGCTATTAATTAGTGTTAAAGATTTAGGTATCTCTGGTCATCAAGCTGAAGAATGGCTTCGTCACAATGCAAATATTGAAGTAGAATTATCGGATCTATACAATATTTTATGTTTAGTGACATTAGGTGATACGAAAAAGGAAATTAATCTCCTCATCAATGCCCTTAGTCGTATGTCAAAAGCATTCGATTCAGAAGCTGCTATTACTGAAACAATGGTCAATGTACCAGAAATCCCTGCACTTGCTATGTCACCACGTGATGCATTTTATGCAGATACTGAAGTTGTTCCTCTTGCAGAAGCGGATAATTGTATTTGCGCAGAATTCGTTATGGTATATCCCCCAGGTATTCCGATTTTTATTCCCGGGGAAATAATTACTCAAGAAAATATTCGTTATATTCAAATGAATATTGAAGCTGGTTTACCTGTTCAAGGACCAGAAGATACAACATTAAAAACGATTCGCGTCATAAAAGAACGCAAACCTATTATTTAATGGCAAAGCTACCTCAGAAAGAGGTAGCTTTTTGTCGATTAAAAATAATAATAGAACCAAGAAGAGAGCATACCGAATATAGGAAAAACGAGCCACCAATGCCTCCACAAAAAATCACCAACAGTTTTGTGATCGGATTTATTTGAATCAGGGGCTGAAGCTGGGGCTGGGGCTTCTAGTTTATGATATTTTTCTTCACCTGTAATAAGCTGATCTAAAGAAATTTTATATAAATCACTTAACCTTCTTAAATTATCAATATCAGGATAGCCCTTTCCTAACTCCCATTTTGAAACTGATTGTCTTGAAATATTTAAAAAACCTGCGACATCATCCTGTGTATACTTATGTTGTTCTCTTAATTCCTTTAAACGGTTTTCTAAATTCATTGAACTTCACCTCCAATTTATCGGATATTGATCAAATAATAATGGATTATTACACTTTATTCTAGAAGTTGTTATTTGCTAATTCGCAACGCATAGTTGCTTTCATGAACTAAGCAAAAAATTCGATTATAGAGCTTACTTCACTTACAATATAATCAATTATGCCTCGACATAATTGCCGCTGCCGTTTCGCTTTCGCGCAGATAAACAATGCGTCCAGAATCGTCTTTGTGCTTGGGCCGACACGATGTCGGTCATTTCGGTAATGCCACAGGACGTGGCGTTTTTACCGATGCAGGTCAATTAGCCGTTATCGCATGGATGCGATGATTTTAGGCTAACATCCTTTTAAGAACTCCTTTCCGATTCTGTGACATCCGCCGGAGACTTTGGGCCAACAAATGTTTTTTGCGCGAAAGCGAAGCGGCAGCAGCAGATGTTTTTTGCGCGAAAGCGTAGTGCTAACGTAGCGTCAGCAGCATGAAGTTGGTCACTCAGTCGTTGCCACAGGACGTGGCGTTCTTAGACTGAGTTCCTCTCTTTCAGCAGATGTCTGGACACCCGCTGAAAAAAGTTAAAGGAGTGATGAGATGAACACATGGGATCAACGATTCAAAACGATCGAATATGTTTATGGTGAGCAGCCAAATGCATTTATAGAAGACTATGTACACTATTTAAAGGATTATCCAAATGTAGCTGCATATGCCGAAGGTGAAGGTCGAAATGCTGTATTTTTAGCTTTACAAGGGCATACAGTAACTGCCTTTGATTATGCGGAAAGCGGTCTTGAAAAAACAGAACAGCTTGCAGAAAAACATAATGTTTCCGTTCATACAAATCTTACTGATTTACTGCAAGATGAACTGCCAGTAGAAATGTTTGATGCTGCTATTATGGTGTTTGGACATTTTCCAGCTGAGCAGCAACAAGAAGTGTTTAAGCGGATTGTAAACTCTGTAAAATCTGGCGGTCGTATTATGATGGAACTTTATTCAATTTATCAACTACCTTACGCGTCAGGTGGCCCAAGACAGCTTGATTTCTTATATGATCCTTTGGATGTTCTAAAGTGGTGTCAGCCTCATAAAATCATCCATTTTTTCACAGGTGAACAAATGCGAAATGAAGGTATACTCCACACAGGACTTGCTCATACCATTCAATTTATTATCGAAAAAAATTAAAAAGACTATATACAGATTTCTGTATATAGCTTTTTTTCACAAAAATAAATAAACAAATAGTGGACATAAAAATGCGCCTATAATTGCAGTTAAGGCCATAGATAGTGAGCCTACTGATAATTCTTGTTCTCCGTATTCTCTTAATTTAACAAGTCCAACGCCATGTGAAGCACTACCTACTGCAACACCTCTACTAACGGCTGAATCAATTTTGCCGTATTTAATGACTAACGGTCCAATAATAGCGCCTACAAATCCCGCTAACATTACGAGTACAGCTGTTAATGGTGGAATGCCGCCAATTGTCTCACTCACCTGCATACCTACAGGTGTCGTTAATGATTTAGGCAAGGCCGTCAGCAGCCAGCTTTTATTGACGCCAATCCATTTCAGCATAACAAATATTGTCGCTAAGCCCGTAATCATAGCGATAAAAATACCTGACAAAATAGCATACTTATATTTCATAATGATCTCACGCTGATTATATAGAGGATACGCAAGGGCTACAACTGCTGGACCTAGCATTTTTTGAAGCCATTTTCCTCCCTCCATATAAGTAGAATATGGAATATTAAAGACTAATAACATAACAGCACTGACGATTGTTGTCGTCACTAGCGGAATCATTAGAGGATGTGGGTAACGTTGATAAAGCTTTGTAAATAACACGAATAAGACAACTGTGCCAACGACAACAATAATTTCAATCAACCGTTAATTCCCCCTCTCCTTCCTCTACAATGGCTTCTGTTTCTTTTTTAGCCAGCTCTTTTTTCTCAACCATTTGACTAAGTAATCCTGTAACATAAATAGAGATTAGTGTGCTTGCTATAACGGCTAGCATAATCAAGAGGCCAGTTGTTGAAAAAAGTTCAGGGTAGTCAATCACTCCTACTGTTGCAGGAATGAAAAACAAGGTTAATACGCCAATTAAGAAGCCTGCTCCATCTTGAATGTATTCTACTTTAATTATTTTAAAATTAAGTGAAAGTGCTAGTAATAGTAATCCAATTACACTTCCTGGAAGAGGTACATGTAGTAAAGCCACAATACCGACACCCATGTAATAAAAAATATTGAGTATCCCAATCTGAACAATAATACGAACAACTCTCTTTAACATCGAAGCAAAATTTTCGTTCAACATTTCGCCACATTCCACCCCCTATAACGCTTATTCTACATCTGCATGAATTTTCTGTCTATTATAATTTTAGGAAAACAATAGAAAAAAAAGGATAACTCCAAAACTAAAATGTACCCTTTGTAAAGGACATTTTAAAAAAGGTTAGGCAACTTTTTGAAGCTGCTGTCTGTATTTTGCAGGCGGCAGCTTTTTTAAATTCCATTGCCCTCGATAATGATTGTAGTAAATCATATAACTCTTAATTTCTTTTTTTACTTCTTCTAACGTTTCACATGCTCTAAT